>NZ_JEOG01000027.1:0-37871 GCF_006408715.1 Bifidobacterium sp. UTCIF-39
AGTGTCGCTTAAGCGCACGCAATAAATCCGATACAGTCATGTTCTCTCTTTCACCCACCTAGGAAGGCAAACAGTCAGGTCCATCAAATTTGCAACCGCATCCGCCGATTGCACCTTTCCACAGAATACTCTTAGCGGATGCCAAATATGGGGGCGTACATGAACTCTTTACTTACGAGGGGATGAGAATTCTGAGGGCAGACGATATTCATGGACGTGATGATGACCCACTCTACCGTCGTTATCTCCTTGTTTTGGAGGGCACCTTCCAGACTTGGGGGTCATCTGTTTGCACAGCTGCCGACGCGGGTTCGGCACGGCTGCCGGCGCGGCCTAATGAGACGCCGTACCCCGGCCCCTCGCACACCCGGTAAAATGGAAAAGTCTGTATTTTCTTACGTCGGCCTTAAGGGGAACTTCATGAACAAGGCAATCATCACCGTCGTCGGTCAGGATACGGTCGGTATCATCGCCCGCGTCTGCACCTACCTCTCGAAGCACCACGTGAACGTGCTCGACATCTCCCAGACCATCATCGACGGATTCTTCAACATGATGATGATCGTCGACTACTCCGAATCCGACAAGGACTTCAGCGCCATGGTCGGCAACCTCGAGGACCTCGGCGACGACATCGGTGTGCGCATCCGCTGCCAGCGCGAGGAAATCTTCACCAAGATGCACCGCGTCTGATCATCACGATCATCAACCACCGTCTGATCCGAACTGATCCGTATCAGAGCCGAATCAGCGCCGAATCAGCATCGAAAGGATTTGCACACCATGCTGAATATCATGGAGGTCCACGAGACCAATCAGATGATCGAGCAGGAGAAGCTCGACGTGCGCACGATCACGATGGGCATCAGCCTGCTCGACTGCGCGGCCGCCGACGTGGACACCGTCTGCGACAACATCTACAACAAGATCACCTCCTACGCCAAGGATCTGGTGAAGACCGGCGAGGAGATCAGCCGCGACTACGGCATCCCGATCGTCAACAAGCGCATCACCGTCACCCCGATCTCGCTCGTGGGTGCCAGCTCCTGCAAGACCAGCGACGACTTCGTAAAGATCGCGCACGCGCTCGACCGTGCGGCCAAGACCGTGGGCGTGGACCTGATCGGCGGCTACTCGGCGCTCGTGTCCAAGGCCATGACGCCGGCCGAGGAACTGCTCATCCGCTCCCTGCCCAAGGCACTGTCCGAAACCGATCTGGTGTGCTCGTCCGTGAACGTGGGCTCCACCAAGACCGGCATCGACATGAACGCCGTGGAACTGCTCGGCCACGTCATCAAGGACACCGCCGAGCTCACGCGCGACAACGATTCCTACGGCTGCGTGAAGTTCGTGGCGTTCTGCAACGTGCCGGACGACAACCCGTTCATGGCCGGCGGTTTCCACGGCGTGACTGAGGGCGATGCTGTGATCAACGTGGGCGTGTCCGGACCGGGCGTGGTGTCCCGCGCGCTGGATGCCGCGGTCGGACGTGACTTCGAGTTCCTGTGCGAGACGATCAAGCGCACCGCGTTCAAGATCACGCGTGTGGGTCAGCTGGTGGCGCAGGAGGCCTCGCGTCGTCTGGGCATTCCGTTCGGCATCATCGATCTGTCGCTCGCGCCGACCCCGGCCGTGGGCGATTCGGTGGGCGAAGTACTTGAGAAGATCGGTCTGGAGCAGGTGGGCGCGCCGGGTACCACGGCGGCTCTGGCCATGCTCAACGATCAGGTGAAGAAGGGCGGCATCATGGCGTCGTCCTACGTGGGCGGTCTGTCGGGCGCGTTCATCCCCGTCTCCGAGGACAAGAACATGATCGACGCGGCCGGTTCCGGTTGCCTGACGATCGAAAAGCTCGAGGCCATGACCTGCGTGTGCTCGGTCGGTCTCGACATGATCGCCATTCCTGGCGCCACGTCCGCGGCCACGATCTCCGGCATGATCGCCGACGAGGCGGCCATCGGCATGGTGAATCAGAAGACCACCGCCGTGCGCGTGATCCCCGTGGCCGGCAAGGGCGTGGGCGAGATGGCGAACTTCGGCGGCCTGATGGGCTACGCGCCGATCATGCCGGTGAACCAGACCTCGTGCGAGGCGTTCGTGACGCGCGGCGGCCGCATCCCCGCCCCGATCCACAGCTTCAAGAACTAAGGACTGCAGAACTGCGGGACGGAGGTGCGGACTGCAACTGCGGAACTGTAGACTGCAGAAATGTGGTAAATAGGGGATCGTAAAGATCGAAACCGATGCCTGAGCTCAATAGCTTTTTGAGCTCAGGCATCATTTGTTTATCAGTCACATCAATCCCATATTCCAAAATCTGCCCGAATACTAAGCACCCCCACTCCTTAGTGTGATCACACTAAAAAATGGGGGTGTTGGAATTTCAACGTTTTGGGGGCCTGTGGCGTTAGTGTGAGCTCACACTAGCGGCAGGGCGCACACTAATGGCGAGGCTCACACTAACGGTGGGGACTCACACCAACAGCGCACCTCACGCGTTGCGCGCGGAGCTGGGGGCGGCGTAGGCGGCGAGCGCGCGTGGGGCATGGAAGCCACGGGCCGCGAATTCGTCGGCGATCTTCTGTGCGACCTCTTCGGAACGACCGGCGTCGACGAGCGCGATGATGGAGCCGCCAAAGCCGCCGCCGGTCATACGGGCACCGTAGGCGCCGTTGCGACGGGCCACGTCCACGGCCACGTCGAGCTCGGGCACGGTGACCTCGTAGTCGACGGCGAGGGAGTCGTGGGATGCGTTGAACAAGCGTCCGGCCTCCTCGATGTCGTTTTCGGCGAAGGCCTTGACGAATTCACGCACGCGTTCGATTTCGGTGACGACGTGGCGCACACGCTTCTTCATGTTCTCGTCGGGTAGGGCGTCGAGCACGTCCTGCAGCGCCTGTTCCGGATCGTCGGCCTCGCGGATGGCGTCGGCGGTCACGCGCAGGTTGGCCACGCCGAGGATTTCGGCGGCCTTCTCGCAAGTGGCGCGTCGTTCGGCGTACTGGCCGTCGTTGAGCTGATGCGGAGCCTGGGTGTCGAGGGCGAGCAGTTCGAGCTTGTTGGCTTTGAGGTCGAACGGCTGCTGGGAGACATTCTCGAGCGGGGTGAGTTCGGGGCGGCAGTCGAGCAGCAGGGCGTGGCCTTCGGTGCAGCGCATGGAAGCGTTCTGGTCGAGTCCGCCGGTGGATGCGCCGGCCATTTCGTTTTCGGACTTGATGGCGGCGTTGATCAGGGTGACGCGGCCGGCGTCGGACTGGCCGTAGCCGAGACCGTACACGTCGTCGAGGGCGAGCGCGGTGGAGCAGGTCATGGCTGCGGAGGAGCTCAGACCACTGCCGAGCGGCACGCAGGAGACGAAGGCGGCGTCGAATCCGCGCACGTTGAAGCCCTTTTCGCGCAGCGCCCAGGCCACGCCGACCGGGTAGGCGGCCCAGCCGTCGACGCCGCGGGCCTGCAGTCCGTCGAGGTCGGCGGATACGACGTCGTCGGGCTTGATGTCGGAGACGACGCGCACGGCGGTGTCGGTGCGGGGCTTGAGCGCGATGTACGTGCGGTGTGGCAGGGCGATGGGCAGGCACAGACCGGCGTTGTAGTCGGTGTGTTCGCCGATCAGGTTGACGCGGCCGGGCGAGCTCCATACGCCTTCGGGTTCTTCGCCGTACGCGGCCTTGAACAGCTCGGTCGCGCGGGCGACGCCGTCCTCAGCATCGATCGGGGCGATGAATTCGACGTTGGTCATGATGTGATTATTCCTTCCTTGGATGGACAGAATGGATAGATGAGCGTGCCGCAACGGTGCGGCTTCATGGTCACGATAACCGGAAAAATGATTCACGCGGACCGGGCGAGTCCGATAATCGTAATCGGAACCCGGTCCGCGTGACCATTGATGCATACGGATGTATGCGACGATTATGTGCGACGATCAGCCTTCGATGTCGATGGGGCCGAGTTCGTGGAAGCGCTTGGCGATGAGTTCCGGCGTGGTGTCGGAGATCCATGCGGCCATGCCCGACTCGGAGCCGGCAAGGTACTTGATCTTGTTGGCGGCGCGGCGGAAGCTGAAGAACTGCAGGTTCAGGCGGTAGTTCGCGCGACGCGGATCGTGGATCGGAGCCTGATGCCAGGCGGCGATGTACGGCAGATCCATGCCCTTGCCGTCGCCCTTGTCGAAGAATGCGTTGCCTCGCTTGAGCAGCGTGGAGTACATCTGGGCCAGATCCCAGCGTTCCTGGTCGTTGAGCTCGTCGAGCGTGAGCACGTCGCGCACCGGGGCGACATGCACCTCGAGAGGCCAGCGGGCGGCGGCCGGCACGTAGGCGACCCAGCTGTGGTTGCGCAGCACCACGCGCTCCTCGGCTTCGATCTCGGCGTTCATGAGGTCCTTGAGCAGGTTGCCGCCGGTCTTCTCGTGGTAGGCCTCGGTGTGCTTGAGTTCGGCTTCCAGCCTCGGGGCGATGAACGGGTAGCAGTACACCTGACCGTGCGGATGGGCCAGCGAGACGCCGATCTCGGCACCGTGGTTCTCGAACGGGAAGATCTGCTCGATGCCTTCCATCTTGGAGATCTCGGCGGTGCGGAACGCCCAGGCCTCAACGACCGTGCGCAGTCGGGACACCGGCAGATCGGCGGGCAGACCGTGTTCGTTGGGATCGAAGCAGATGACCTCGCAACGGCCCGTAGCGAGCTTCTTCTCCCACAGCGGGTTGTCGTTCACGAACGTGACGTCCTCGCTACGGCCGGGCACGCGCACCATCGACGGGAAGCGGTTCTCGAACACGACCACGTTGTAGTCGGTATCCGGCACCTCGCCGTCCTGGTACGGATCGCCAGGCTTGCGCGCGGCCAGCGGATTGCCCTTCGCGGTGGCGCCGGGGCCGGCGGTGATCGGTCGATTCATGCGGGCGGTGGCCATGGGAATCCAGTCGCCGGTCAGCGGATCGCGACGCATTTCGGGAGCCGCGTACGGCACTTCCTCGCCGGCCGCGTTGAGCTGGTTGCTGAAGCGGTACGGCAGGTCGCGAGGATCCGTCAGCTCACGGGTCTTGGCTCCGGAAACGTATTCCGGATCATCGTCGAGATAGAAGAAGTCACGTCCGTCGGCCAGTGTGGTCGGAGTGATGCGGATGTGCTTCTTTGCATATTCGCCAGGAACATACTGCGCGAATTCTGTCATCATTATTCTCTTTCCTTGTCGGTTTCGTCCTGGGCGGCCAGAACGAGATCTTTTACCAAATCCTTGGCCTGTTCGGCGTATTTCGGTTCCAAGCCATCGTCAGTAATCAGTACGTCGATGGACTCGAAACTCGCGAACATGGACAGTGAGGTGTTGTCCCACTTGGTGTGGTCGGCCAGTACGACCCGTCGATCGGCGATGTTGATCAGGGCAGCGTCGGTCGCCGATTCCAACGAGTTCGGTGTGAGGAATCCGCGTGGCATGGACACCGAATGCGTACCGAGGAACAGCGTGTTGACACGCAACGATGAGATCACCTTGTCGGCGATCGGTCCGACGAGCGAGTTGGATCGGGTGAGCACACCACCGGTGACGATCACCTCAGCGTCCTTGTTTTCCATGGCCTGCACGAGTTCCGCCACGGGAATCGAGTTCGTCAGGATGGTGATTCCCGACGAGTTCTCGCTTTCCAGCAGATGCTGGGCGAACACGTACGCGGTGGTGCCACCACCGATGGCGATTACATCGCCGGGCGACACATATTCGACGGCGGCACGCGCGATGGCGTCCTTGAGTCCGATGTCCATCTGGGACTTGACGGAGAACAACGGTTCGGCAAGCAACGTGCTGGTGGTCACGGCTCCGCCATGCACGCGTTTGAGCAGCCCCTTATCCGCAAGCTCGGCGATGTCTCGGCGGATCGTCATTGATGAGACGCCGAGCTCCTTGCTGAGCGCAGTGATGCGAACGGCACCGCGCGTGCGCAGTCTGCTCAGGATCACATGTTGTCTATGAGAGGAAATCATACGAACATTATCGCACACAACCTATCAAAAAGTAAAATCAACCGAACATTATTCTTGCCGGATCGTCAGCATCCCACACGATCCCGCGTCAACCCGCACCCGATCGCAACCGGCGGGATCTGCGATTACGATCCGGAACGGAAAAGGCACGCACCATAACCCAGCGAACATCGGTTACGCCATGCCACCGGGTCGGAGCACAACGTAACCGCATCGAACCCCGATCATGATTCGGGACAGTGCACAGACACAACGTAGCCGGAGGGTTCAAAGCACTGCGAAAACGTACAAGGTGCACCACCACTGATCCCAGTCGAACGGCCCACGCATATGTCGTCATGCCGCAGATCATGAATCCACAGCCCACGCTCTCACACTGCGGGCTCGTCACGGACATCACACCAACCCGCAGCAAAGCAGTCTCCCCGCTGCAGGTCAGTCACGAAACTGACGCAAACCCGCAGCAGGAGCAGAGCACCGCCTCGGACAAACTGCGGATTAGTCACGAACACCACACCAACCCGCAGACAGCGGGATCCTTCACTGCGGGTTGGACGCGAACAGATAACAGACCCGCAACACAACCCAACCCACACTGCGGATCCGTCACGGACATCACACCAACCCGCAGCAAGGCAGTCTCCTCGCTGCGGGTTTGCAATGGGTCCGCAACAGAACCGCAGCTGACACATGCCATCGCCATTAACCGAGGTGAACGCCACCGCCATGGGAACCACCATCAGGGAAAACCGGCGTAGCCAGATCAACGATCCAGACACCCCACGCAGGAACCACCCCTTACTCCGTACTGCTACCGTACTGTTCGTCGCGCGCAACGATTCGGACGTCTCCCGGCAAGCACCATTGTGGACGAAGTTCACCCGCGAAGAAACGGGAGTCCAGGCACCTCCCATCAGGAGGACCGCCCCGGCCCACGTTATCGGCGTCGGGCCCTATCGACGTCGGGCCGGAATCAGGCGCTGCAATCCCCAGATGGTGACTCGCCACATGGCCTCGAGCACGATGGCCGAGCTCATCTTGGAAACGCCGCGCACGCGCTGCGGAAAGACGATCGGAACTTCCCGGATCACGCCACCAGCGGCCAGCACACGTCGGGTCATATCGATCTGGAACACGTATCCGCCGGCTTCGACCTCATTCAAACGAACAGAACGCAACATCGATGCACGATACGCACGGAATCCGGCGGTCATATCGTGCACGCGGGAGCCGAGCATGATACGCGCATACAGCGATCCGCATGATGAGATCAGATTGCGATACCACGGCCATCCCTCCGAACGGCCGCCACGCACACGCCGCGATCCGATCACCAGATCAACCCTCCCGGCATACCGAGCTCCGGCCCCACCACGACCGCTCACCCCCAGCAACGGGGCAAGCAATCGCGGCAGATCCTGCGGACGATGCGAACCATCCATATCCATCTCGCAGATCACGTCGTATCCACGATCCAATGCCCACCGGAAACCGGCCAGATACGCAGGACCAAGTCCGCCCTTGCCCGCCCTGTGCAGCACATGGATGCGCGGATCGTCGTCGGCCATCGCGTCGGCAAGATCGCCCGTGCCGTCAGGAGAATTGTCGTCGACGACCAGAACGTGCACGTCGGGGCAATGTCGCAGCACGGCGGGAATCGTGACGGGCAGATTGTCCTTCTCGTTGTACGTGGGCATCACCACCACAACGGAGGCGCCGCCGGAGATAGCGGCATCACCAACACCAGCGGCATCAGCGCCAGCACCCCCGGCACCACCATCAACGAAGCCTTCATCAACATCCTCGACACCGCCAGCGGTCACGGTCGCACTGCCATCCCCAACACTCATACCGCCATCCCCAACAATCGTATTGTCGTCATCAGCGCCCGAACCACTGTTCACGTCAATCGTTGGACTTCCACAATGCGAAACGCTCACATCGTTCCCCGGACATCCGACCGGACGCCTCTCATCGTCGTCCTCACCCGCCGCAACCGTCGTGTTCGCCATATCCGATTCCTTATATTTATATATGCATTATCATGCGCGTACATGGAACAACAACCGCCCGTCACCGGCACATCGTTTTCCGATGTTTACCGACTGTTTTTCCGTTGGCAAATCCATTCAACAGGATATTCGGCCCCCACCGCGCGCGCTAGACTAATAGATTGAAAAAATCATACGGGACTCAACGATGGAGGTTGACGCTTGGTGATTCGCGCTACCGACGACCTGGAAAGCCAACGCGACGCCCTTCTTCACACCGCCCTGTTCAAGCAGGTGCGCCCCGAAGAGGCCGACCAGCTGCTGCCGCATCTCCAACGACGCTATTATTCCAAGGGTGACGCCATATTCCACGAGGGGGATACGGACCACCGTATGTATCTGGTGGAGACGGGTCGAGTGAAGCTCACGCGAGAGTCGACCGACCACCGCATTCATCTGCTGTCGATCACCGGACGCGGCGAGCTGCTCGGCGAGATTCCCGTATTCGATCCGACCGGCGGCCCCCGTACGGCGTCGGCTATCGTCATGACCAACGGCACGATCGTCGCCTCGCTGGAGCGCGCCGCACTGTTCGCCTGGCTCGACGAGCACCCCCGCGTTGCCATCGACATGCTGCAGGTGATGGGCAATCGCGCACGACTCAATAACGAACGCATCGCCGATCTGGTGTTCATGGACGTTCCCGGACGACTGGCGAAGACGCTCATCGATTTGGCGCAGCGTTTCGGCGAGCCCAGCGAGGACGGTCTGGTGGTGCCGCACGATCTGACGCAGGAGGAGATGGCGCAGTTGGTGGGCGCCTCTCGCGAGACGGTGAACAAGGCGCTGATGGAATTTACGCAGCGTGGGTGGATCTCCCGCAGGGGCAGGACGATCATCATCTACCAGCCGGGCAAGCTGATCCGCCGAGCGCATCAGTAGCGCATCTGCATCACACCAGCAAGGCAATCGCACGGCACATCGGCAAGACGTCAGTACGGCGTATCGGCCCATCCACCCGTACGGCGCATCAGCGTATTCCCAGCGAATTTTGCGGGAATGACAGTGCCGTGAAGATTGCAATCGAATAGTCGAAAGGTAGGCCCACCACTTTACAATGGGCACCATGCCCGAAAAGAAACCAAAGACAGCTCGTCGTGTGTTCACGCTGATCCTTGCCTACATCATGTTCTGCGTCGCAGGCGGCGTGGTGGCCTCCGGATTCCTGCTGCCCGCCGTCATGGGTGCGAACGCCATGACCAAGAGCCTGACATCCTCGCTGAAGGCCGAAGACATCGACTTCGATCTGGCCGACCTGCCACAGCAGTCACGCATGTACGCGTCCGATGGCACCACCGTGCTGGCGACGTTCTATGAGCAGAACCGTATCATCGTGCCGCTGAAGAACATTTCGGACTACATGCAGAAGGCCGTGGTGGCACGTGAGGACCACCGTTTCTGGGATCACAGCGGCATCGACCCGCAGGGCATCGCACGAGCGTTCGTGCAGACATACGTGAAGAAGGGCGACACCCAGGGAGGATCGACCCTTACCCAGCAGTACGTGAAGAACATCCTCATCGATCAGGCCCTCGAGGACAACGATCCGATCGAGGCCTATCACGCGCAGGAGGAGACGATCGCCCGCAAGCTGCGCGAGATGCTCATCTCCGTGGAACTCGAAAAGAAGTATTCCAAGCAGGAGATTCTGCAGGGCTACCTCAACATCGCACAGTTCGGCAAGAGCGTATACGGTGTGGAGACCGCCGCCCGACACTACTTCTCCAAGAGCGCGTCCGAGCTGAATCTGGTGGAGTCCGCCACGATCGCGGCCATCACCAAGAACCCCGCCAACTACGATCCGACCGTGAATCCGACGGAGTCGGAGAAGCAGCGCAACATCACGCTTGATCTGATGAGCCAGTGGGGCTTCGTCGACAAGAGCGAAACCGACGCCGCCAAGAAGATCCCGATCGCCGACACCCTGCATGTGCAGGACGTGTCCGTCGGCTGCCAGGCGGCCGGCAACGCCGCATACTTCTGCGACTACGCGATCCGTCAGATCGAGAACTCCAAGGTGTTCGGCGAAACGCTGAAGGAGCGTCGCCAGCTCATCAGGCAGGGCGGCCTCAACATCTACACCACGCTTGACGTGAACGCGCAGAACTCCGCGTGGACCGCCGTGCGCGACAACCTGCCGGAGGATGATCCCAGTGGCTACGAGAATATTCTCGCCGCAATCCGTCCGGGCACCGGCGAAGTGCTCGCACTGGCGCAGAACCGCACCTACGACGTCAACGGCGCCCCCGGCACCACGCGAACCTCCGTGAACTACGCCGTCGACTACAAGGACGGCGGTGGCTCCGGCTTCCAGGTCGGTTCCACGTGGAAGCCCATCAACTTCGCCGCATGGATCAACGCCGGCAACTCCGCCAACGAACCGCTGGCGACCAGTATGCACTACTCGTACCGGACCATCCCCGATGCCAACGGATCCGGCGTGTTCGATGTGCAGAACTCGGGCGGCGGCACCGTGAACCCGGAGACACCGCTGCAGGCGCTCAACCAGTCGCACAACACCACGCAGGTGTCCATGGCGCAGCGCATCGGTCTGAAGTCCATCGCCGACATGGCCAAGACCATGGGATACCACCGTGCGGATGGCACCGACATCACCACGTACAACCCGTCGATGGTGATCGGTACGGAACCGTCGTCGCCGCTGACCATGGCCAACGTGTACGCCACCATCGCCGGCAACGGCGTGGCCTGCACGCCGATCGCCCTGACCAAGGTGACCGACAGCGCCGGCAAGAACTACAAGGTGCCCAGCGCCGACTGCCATCAGGCCATCTCCTCCGAGGTGGCGCAGACCACCGCCTACGCCATGAACCTCAACGTCACGCAGGGCGTGGCCAAGGACGCACAGCTGTCGAACGGACGCAAGACGTTCGCCAAGACCGGTACGAGCGAGCAGACGCAGCTGGCAACGTCCGGATTCGTGCCGCAGGTGGCCGCGTTCGCGCTGATCACCAACGCCGAGAACTCGGGCGTCTCGCTCAAGGGCACGATCAACGGCGTGTATCGTTCGTCCTGGTACGGTGCCGATATCGCACTGCCGACGTGGAAGGAGTTCATGGAGAACTACCTGAATTCCGCCAACATTCCGCAGAACAACGATTACGGCAATCCGGATCCGAACATGATCCGCACGAGCGGCGGTTCGTCATCGTCCACGACGACGAAGAAGAGGTCAAGTTCGAGCACGCGTTCGAACAGTACGAATTCCAACTCCGGGACGAGCGGGACCACCGGAACGACGGACGGGAACACCGGAACGACGGGCGAAACAACAGACGGTCAGTGATCCCCTCCGTCCCGGCACCGGAAGTCGAATCCGGACCGAGTCCGGAAACCGGTGACGGCTCACGATCGTCAATATGGTAAAACAGGCGTAGGGTAGTAATCCTACGCCTGTTTTGTATTGCCGAAGTCGGCATGAGAGGGGGCAGGCGTGCCAGCGGCGGCAGCCGTACAACCAACGAAAGCGAATTATCATGGCAGCTGATAAACGAACCACCAAACGATCCAGGAAGAACACCCGACCGCATCTTTTCGACCCGCTCACCCTGCGCGGACTGGAAATCCGCAACCGCGTATGGCTCCCGCCGATGGATACCTATTCGGCGTTCGCCCAGGACGGCAAGCCCACGCCGTTCCACTACCAGCACTACGTATCGCGAGCGCTCGGCGGTTTCGGCATGGTCATCGCCGAGGCCACCGCGGTAAGCCCTGAGGGCCGTATCTCCCCCAACGATGTGGGGCTGTGGAATGAGGATCAGGTGGAGGCGTGGCGTTGGATCGTCGACGGCATTCGTGACGCCGGCGCGGTGCCTGCCGTGCAGCTCAATCATTCGGGCCGTAAGGGCTCCACGGGCAGTTTCGCCGTGGGATATGAGGGACAGAGCGTGCCGCTGGATGCCGGTGGATGGGAGACCGTGGCCCCCTCCCCCATTGCGTTCGGCGAATATGCGACGCCGCGTGAACTGGCCACGGATGAGATCCGTGGCATCATCGAACAGTTCCGTGCCGCGGCGGATCGTGCGATCCGCGCCGGATTCCAGGCCATCGAAATCCATGCCGCGCACGGCTATCTGCTTAGTGAGTTCCTTGATCCGCTGACCAATGAGCGCACTGACGAGTATGGCGGTGATCTCACTGGCCGTATGCGTCTGCTGATCGAGGTGTCCGATGCCGTGCGCAGTGTGATGCCGGACAATGCCCCGCTGCTCGTGCGTATTTCCGCGACCGACTGGGCGGCCGGCGGCTGGGATCTGGATCAGACCATCGCCGTGGCGCGGGCGTTGCGTAGTCATGGCGTCGATCTGATCGACGTGTCCACGGGCGGCATCATCGCCGGCGTGACGATTCCGGCCGAGCCGGGATATCAGGTGCCGTTCGCGTCGGAGGTGCGCAAGCATGCGGATATTCGCACCACCGCCGTTGGTCTGATCACCAAGGCCAAGCAGGCCGACAAGATCGTGAACCATGGGTATGCGGATGCCGTGGAGATCGGACGCGCGGCTTTGCGCAATCCGTATTGGCCGTTGCGTGCCGCGTACAAGCTCGGTCTCAGCCGGGAGGCGGCGGGATATCCGGATCAGTATGTGCGTGGCGCGTACTGATCGATTGCATGATGAGTGATAATCAGTGACTCACTGAGCCACTGCACAGATCAGCCCGATCGGCCGGCCGGATGACCGCCTGATCGGGCTGATCGTCATTTAGCACATTTCAGCGCACGTCGATGCCGACCGCCTGCTGCACGTTGTCGAAGCCGTCGGCGTGAAGCAGGTCCACCAGACCGCGCTTCAACGTGGTGATGTTCTGCGGCCCCACGTACATCAGCGACGAAATGAACATGATCAGGCTCGCGCCTGCACGGATTTTCGCGTACGCCTGCTCCGGCGTGAACACACCACCGATGCCGGCGATGGCGAATCGGTCGCCGTAGTCGCGGTATACGCGCGCCACGAGTTCGGTACTGGCACGGTTGCAGGGCACGCCGGACAGGCCGCCCTTCCAGTCCTTGGGGATGTCGTCCATTCCGGTGCGATCCTTCTGCAGATTCGCCAGGGACACGCCCTGTACGTTGTGCCTGGCCAGCACGTCGAGCAGCGCGGTCATCTCGTCCCATGATTTGTTCAACGGCATCTTGACCAGCGTGGGCTGCGGACGGCTCACTTCGTCGAGCGCGGTGAACAGACGATCAAGATTCTTCGGATCGCTGGTAAACGGCTCGCCGGCCATGGTGTTCGGGCAGGAGACGTTGATCTCGATCATGTCGGTGCGGCCGACCGCGCGTTCCAACGACGTACGGTAGTCGGCGATGCCTTCGTCAAGGTCGCCCACCAACTTGTCGTTCGTACGGGCGAGGGATGCGGACATGCGCAACGTCTTCGCGTTCGTGTACGCCTTCTCGGCGCGGGCGATCACCTTCGCCGAACCCTGATTCGCCAGTCCCGCATGTACCATCATCGACCCGTATTCGGGCAGACGGTGGAACCACGGGCGCGGATTGCCGGCGCACGGGCGGGCCGTGGTGGAACCGAACGTCTCGAAACCGAATCCTGCGGCGTCGAGCACGGCGGGCAGCTGGCAGTCCTTGTCGAGTCCGGCGGACAGGCCGAACGGATTGTGGAATTTCACGCCCATCACTTCGGTTTCGAGTGCGGGATCCGTGTAGTCGAGCATCTCGCGCAGCATCCACATCAGCGGCGGCACCTTGCCCGCCAATGCGCATCCGGAGATCATCGCCTCGTGCGCCTGATCCGGCGGCATGGCGAAGAACGCCTTCTTGGCGACGTTCTTGTAGGCGAAGGAGAACAGATTGGTGCTGACATTGTTGACGGCGTTATGAACTGGCGACTGCGACACGTAACTCATACCGTCATTTTTACACGCTTGCGGATGGAGATGCCATATTGACGATGAATGACGGTGAAATCGGGCGGGGATGCCGGTCGTTGGATCAGCCAGATCAGGGGACTTAGGGATGCGACTCAGGGGATGCGATGGGTCCAATCCGAATCGGAGAATCTGCTCCGGGCAAGGGACCGCGCCTGCACCAGCACCGAGTCCGGAATGATGCCGGGTCGCGCGCCGGAAATGGTCGCGAGCGCATGATCGGCCATGCCGCGGATGATCTGGTCACGGCTTAGTGCGGTCTGCGTGGCGAGCGGCTGCACACGTTTGTTCGCCGATGCGACGGCCTTGACCTCGTTGACCTTGTATTTGAGTTTTTCCTTGGAGATGCGCAGGATTCGGCTCATGGCTTCGCCGTCGATGCGGTAGGCCATGGTCACGTGATGCAGGATGCAGCCGGGGGCGCCTGACTTTCCACGGAATCGTCGCTGTGCGGCACCGCCGATCTTGCCGCCGGACGGTGTGGCGATGTCGTTGATCGGCTGATGTACGGCGGGAATGCCCAGCGCGTGCAGTGCGGAGAACGCCCATTCGTCGCAGAGTCGGTAGGATTCCACGGCGTCGAGTCCGTGTGTGAACGATTCGGGTACATACAGCGAGTAGGTGATGGTGTCGTCCGGACGGACGAACATGGCACCGCCGCCGGTGATGCGTCGGACCACGGTGAATCCCTCACGTACGGCCTCGACCTCGTCCACTTCCCCGTCGACGGACTGATAGGCGCCGATGACCACGGCTGGCCCTCCCCAGTTCCAGAAGCGCAGTGTCGGCGGCTGATCGCCGGCGGCCACCGCCTGGGCGATCACCTGATCGAGCGCCATCTGCATGGGCGGCGAATACGGCTGTGGATCCTGTACGACGTGCAGGGCGAGATCGTGCCAGCGGTCGGAGAGTGTATCGGGAGCGGGGTGGGGAGCGTTCGCGGTAGCGGTGGCGGCACTGTCACTGTGCGCGGTGGCGGCACTGGCATTGTTCGTGGCCGGACTGGCAGGACCGTCAGCAGTGTCACGAGAATCGATATCCATGTTCCGCGCATCGGCGATCGCGCGCAAAGTAGCGACAACGATCGCATCAGCGGTGGTGCCGATCAGTTCGGAATTCGGATGATCGTCGATGGCCCGTCGCACATCGTCCCGGAAACCCGACTCGTCGATTGGCACGTGCTGACGTATGATCGTGCGTTCCAGATCGGCGATCAACGCCATATCGTCGCCGTCATTGTGATTGTCACCACGCCAGTGATCGCCATCATGGCCGTGGTCGCCAAGATCGTCGATCAGGAAATCGCCGTCAAGGCGGGCTTCGACAATGCCGTCGTCATCGCAACGCACGGATACCGCCACGAGTTTGCCGTTCGGCGTTTTGCATTCGCCTCGGCCCGTCACGATCCGTGTCGTAATCATGCCGTCATCGCGTTCTTCGGTCTGCCGCATATGGTTCTCCGCACTTGATGTCAGTACTCAGTCGGGTCAGTACTCGATCGGGTCGATACTCAGTCACGTAATTCGTAGCCGTTGCCGTCACGATGCCACGGCGATCCGTACTGCGAGCACAGGATCAGGACGCCCTCGACCAGCCCCCATACGCTGGCGACGAACGGGCCGATGACGATGATCCAGCCGACAAGCGTGAGCAGCAGCTGTGCCACCGCCTTGCCGGTGTTGCCGAGATAGAAGTTGTGCACGCCGAGCGAGCCGAGGAATATGCCGAGCACGCCCGCGGCGACCTTGGATTTGGCACCGATCGGATAGGCCTGATACGGCTGCTGCATGTATGGCGTCTGCGGGGCCTGTGCATATGGGGTCTGCGTGTACGGCTGCTGAGGCGCCTGCTGATAGGGGGTTTGCGCCGCGTTCGGAGCGGACTGGTACGGACTCTGCGCATACGGATTCTGTGCGTACGAACCCTGACCGTACGTGTTCTGACCATACGGATTCTGATCATACGGATTACCAGTGTACGGATTGGTGCCGGACTGCTGGCCGCATGGAGCCTGACCGTACGCCGACTGGCCACTCTGATCGTACGGATTCTGTCCGTACGACGACTGTCCGTTCTGCCCATACTGGCTCTGTCCAGCCTGACTTTGGTCGTATGCCGCCTGATCAGCCTGACTAGTCTGACCGGAAGGATCGTACGGACTCTGGCTGTACGGATTCTGACTATATGTGGACTGGTCGGTCTGGCCGGCCGAACCGTAATTCTGATCGTAGGAGGACTGACCGGTCTGGCCGTTCTGATCATTCTGACCGTAGGCGCTGGAATACGGATTGGCGCTGCCGTTGTCACCAGTGCCGCTGGCACCCGCGACGTTGTCATTGCCTGCGTTACCGGCATTGTCTGATTCGGAGGGACCGTTGGCGAACGGATTGGGATTCTCGTTATATGAGGTCATATTCCTCACGCTACCCGACCGATGCAACATTGTGCTGTAAATGCGGTGCCGATCTCACATTGTCATATTCTGTAACTCCGCAACTCCGTATACAACAATGGTCCGTACGAATCCGATGTTTTGGATTCGCACGGACCATCACGATAATGCACGTAGCGATGCTGACCAGCCCGATTCCTACCGGTCCGCCACCGCAGACTTACAGGCGGGCGAGGATGTCCTTGCCGACCTGTTCGGTGCTGCGCTTGGTGGAGCCGAGCTCCTGGATGTCGGCCTCGACGGCGGCGTCGATACGCGCGGCGGCCTCGTCGTAGCCGAAGTGACGCAGCAGCATGGCGGTGGACAGCACGGCGGCCGTCGGATTCGCGATGCCCTTGCCGGCGATGTCGGGGGCGGAACCGTGGATCGGCTCGAACATCGACGGGTATTCGTTCGTGGCGTTGATGCAGCCGGAGGCGGAGTATCCCACGCCGCCGACCACGGCACCGGCCTCGTCGGTGATGATGTCACCGAACAGATTGTCGGTGAGGATCACGTCGAAGCGACTCGGGTTCGACACCAGGAAGATCGTGGTGGCGTCGATGTGCAGATAGTCGTGCGTGACCTCGGGGTATTCCTCGCCGACCTTGTCGACGATGCGCTGCCACATGTCGCCGGCGTTGATGAGCACGTTCTTCTTATGGACGAGCGTGACGTGCTTCTTGCGCTTCATGGCCAGATCGAATGCGTAACGTACCACGCGCTCCACGCCGTACGCCGTGTTGATGGACACCTCGGTGGCCACCTCGTTGGGAGTGTTGACGCGCACTGCGCCGCCGGCACCGCAGTACAGGCCTTCGGTGCCCTCACGCACCACCACGAAGTCGATGTCGCCGGGGTTGGCGAGCGGCGAGGTGACGCCCTTGTACAGCTTGGTGGGACGCAGATTCACGTACTGGTCGAGTGCGAAGCGCAGCTTGAGCAGCAGACCGCGTTCCAGAATGCCGGCCTTGATGCGCGGGTCGCCGACGGCACCCAGCAGGATGGCGTCCTGCTTCTTGATCTCCTCCAGCTCATCGTCGGGCAGGATCGCGCCGTCGCGCAGGTAACGCTCGGCACCGAGTTCGAAGTTGGTGTAGTTGAAGTTCACGACGCCTTCGGACGCTTTTTCAAGCACCTGCTGGGCGACAGGGGTGACTTCCTTGCCGATGCCATCGCCGGGAATAACGGCGATGTTCAGTGTCTTGATGTCATTTGCCATACCCAACAGGGTAGGTGTGCCCGTCTGAAACCATCGTCCGGAGTCCGTCTGGTGGACAGAGCATAGCCTTGTCTCCTGCCGTTCCGACGCATTACACTGGCAAATACAGCAGCATCAATTCCGGAAGAAGAACGTCATGCGATCAATATCTGCATCATCGGCCGGCGAGATACGACCATGGCAATCCCCAGCCCCCGTCTCCATCTTCATTTCCAGCACCTTCCGCGACATGCAGATCGAGCGCGATACGCTGCGCGATGTCGTGCTGCCACGGCTGAGGGCATTCGCGGCCGAATACGGCACCGTTGTGGACATGGTTGATTTGCGGTGGGGTGTCGACACCAGCGACATGCCTGAAGACGAGCAGGAACGTAAGGTACTGCATTCCTGCATGCATGAGATCGACCGATGCAGGCCGTTCTTCCTGTCACTGCTCGGGGACCGATACGGATATGTACTGGATGGCATGGCCGAACGAGAATTACGCAACGTCTATCCATCGTTACCGACCGGCAGAAGTCTGACGGAGCTGGAGATCCTGCATGCCCTGGACAATGGCGATGTCACCAATCAGACTTTCCTGTGCTACAGCCGTTCCATTCTCGACATCTCATCGTTGGACGAATCCCACAGGAATGACTTCATAAGCACGGGCGATGATGCGGTTCGACTGGAACATCTGAAGGATCTCATACACCGCAAATTCCCCGAATCATCGCGACACTACGACGTGACGATCAACGAAAACGGCACCTACGATCTCGCCGGTTTCGCCGAGATGGTCATATCTGATGTCATAGAACGACTTACGAATCTTTGGGGCCCGAAACCGCGCACTTCGGTTAAGGATCTGGATGAATCGTCCTTCCTTACCGTCACCCATCAATCTGCATCTATACAGCAGGCGTTCGCTGCACGGCAGGCCGCATTGTTCGCCGGTCGTAGTCAGCTCGTCGATAACGTGTTGCACTTCTGTGAGCACTCCGACCATCGGGCTTTAATTATTCACGGCGAATCAGGGTCCGGTAAAACGGCGCTAGTGGCCAAGGTTTCGTCGCAATTGCGCACGCGTTACCCCGACCGTTGCGTGATCACAATCTTCTGCGGGCAGACCTATGTCACATCGTCGTTTGCCGGCATGCTGCGCTATTGCTCACAGCTCCTGTTCGATCACGCACGCGCTGCCGGTCTAATCGAGGACACACCGACGATTGGCAACGATCTTGCGGAAGGTTCCGTCGAAGCGGAACGCTGGAAATTCTCGTATCTGTTGCAGACCGTCTGTGCGGATAGACCGGTCATCCTGCTGGTCGACGCCGTGGACCAGCTCACTTCGAACCATGTGTTTTCACCGCTGGACTGGCTTCCTGGCAATCTTCCCCACAACTGCCGTGTGATCTGCACCACGGCATCGCAGGACGAACAGGACGTCTACCGAGATTTGCCCCGCATTGACGGAGCCACCATGATCATGCCGCCATTGACCGGTGATGACGTACGGGCCATAGCCATGAGCACCGCGGCAAACGCTCACAAGGAGCTTCCCGCTGCAGTGCCGGACTTTCTGATGCGAGTGATCGATCATGGCACGCTACACCCCAATGCGCTATACATCAGACTCACGATCTGGAACATGCTGACCTTGTCGCAGACGGATTACGCGGAAGCGGACGACGACGTGCGGAATAATGGGCTCTCCCCCATCTCCGCGCTCACTTTCCAACTTCTGGAACGACTCAGCCATCAACCGCACAACATCACAGATCTGTTCCTCGAACTCGTTGGCAAAGCCGTACGTACCGTTGACGGCGATGTCCGCGATCACCATGTCGTACTATGGCTGATCGCATTGAGCGGCCACGGACTGCGTGATGACGATCTTCGGGAACTGATGCGGATGCTGCGCACACAGGGCATCGTCCACAACGGTTTCAACGTTGCTGAACTCTCTTGGATGCGACAGCTCGTTCCAGATATGTTCATTCATCGTTCATATGGGGAATGGGACCTCTCTCACGCATCGCTTCGGAAGGCTCTGGCCAATCCGATCCCCTCCCCGCTTCGCACAACGCTGATCAACGCCCTTGCCGATCATTTCATGAATCGCATACAACATAGCGCGTACGATCTCGTAGCCGCACGGGAACTCATCCCACTGTTATGGGAGACCGGCCGCGTCGATGACATATTCACCGTTCTTTCTTACCATGACCGATATCCCATCATCAAAGCTCTCATCAGCGAGGAAGCCGCACACGAGCATCCGGAGCATGTCGAGGATTCGATGCTGTACCGTCTGTTCGCGACATGCCGACAAGAGCAGAACGCGCTGACGCTCATCAATCTGGATAGCGGTAACCCGAACCACGACCTAGGCCATGCATTACGGTCATCTCATTCTTACGCGTATATCAAAGCGCTGATGGATCGTCTACAGCTGTCATTGCAGACAATGCCACCCCAGACAGTACTCCAAATGAGAGTGGTAATGTATGGCAAACAGGCCTACTACGCAACGGATGACGACGAGAAGCTCCGCTTGGTACGTAAGGGATTGGCACTGGCGGCCACCGACACGACAAACACGGATTTCGCCACTGTGAATCTCCGGCAACTGGCTGGAAATATCGAGGCACGGCGTGGGAACATCACCGTTGCTCTTCGATATTATGACGGCAATGTCGACCTTTGGATGACCGCCTACGGAGAAAAACGCACCGTACGATGCTTCCTGTGCGCTTGCCGCGCGTTTGAGGATGCCATAGGCTGCCGTCTGCGCGCCAAGCCGCCGCGCATTCAAGAGACCAAGGAATGCCTCGTTCGCATGTATGACCTGTTGGCGACCGTCGGCCAGAACAATATGAATCCCGATGTTCTCAACGGCATGTGCATCTATTACGGGCTGTATTCGTGGTGCTGTGAAGTCAACCAATTGACTCCGCCACCGGATCAGAACTCCGACATGATGTTTCTAGATGTCTTCTGGGAGCTGGTTACCCGATACCCCGATTATGACGTCTCCTATTTGGCACCGTATTTTGTTCGCATGTACAACCGTCTTTCCTCCTCGAAGGAGGGGCTGGCATTCATACGAGCCAACGAGACCATTGTGACGACGCTATTGTCCGATATCACCAGAATGTTCGGAGAAGCAATTCATATCACTCCCAGTACGCAGTCAGATAACGTCGGCAAAAGTTCTCAGCGGTCTGTCAACACCTCTGATCAGATCCGTTCATCACATCAAGATCAAAGGAAAGACAGCACCATGGCGGAACAAAACACACAGCAGGATCCGATGAGAGACTTCGTTGCGCAAGTGCTCGATGCCATGAATATTCCCAATCTGACCGGAGAGACACGCGATATCATCATCGATGAACGTGTGCAGCAATTGGCCGACAATATCGATGACGCCATGCTCAGAGCACTTAGTTCATCTCAATTGGACATGCTGGACGCGCTGCTGGACGATCCGAACATATCCGAGGCCAGAATCCAGCAGTTCTGGCGGGACTCCGGCGTCGACGGACAGCAGATCATGATGCAGGAGATGATGCGCTTCCGTAAGCGGCATCTCGGGTTCTGAGGAACGCATCCACAGCGTGTCGCGGTCGTGGATGCATGCGGTTGCGTCTGTAGAAGACACCGACGGTTCATACGAATCGCCCTCTACAGAAAAGGACCATCATGAATGCCAACACGATGCCGACTCCCAATGTCGTCAAGAGCCATGACGCCAGAAACTCCGAAAAGACTTGGGAAGCAAACCCCCGCAACGCGCTATTCGAATTCGCATGGATTAAGAATCTGAACCAGCAGCTCGCGACGCTGGCCGACATGGCTCTTCCCGAACCTTGGAGTTTTGAGCGAACCACAACAACGCGGAATTACGATATTCTTCTGAACTACCTGCAGCTGACGTTCTACCGCCTGTCCAAGGAAGGCAAGATCCTCAAGGACGAGGGGAAATTCGCATGCTTCAACACCGGCCTGATGACGCCACGTCTCGAAGACCTTTATGCGGCATTCGTTCCCAACGAGAATTGTGACCGGCAGGAATGGCGGCTTGACACGTTCTGTACCGAAGGTCGGGGATACTGCGGCAAGGAGATCGTACGGCGATTCCCGATGCCTCCCCAGAGGGCCCGGTTTTTTTCGAACGACCGGATTCCGCTCTTTGACCCCAACAAAGGCATCAGTCTCTGCTACGAGCACATTCTCATCGAAAGGATGAATCGTCTTCCGATTTCCATGCTCGAAAATGAAATCCATGATCCCTCCTGCCTGTGTTTTCTAGATGACATGAAACACGGTTTGCAGTCCGCTCCGGGCAATGTACTTCGCTTCATCGAGAACGATCAGAAAATCTACCGGAGTCTGAAGGCGAGGCTGGATTCCTCCGTGGAATGCGCCAGAAAGATGGCCCAACTGGACTATCAGACGGTGATGATCGCCTACTATCCTCGAACCAACGGCATCACGCTACTGATGCCGTTGCATCTTACCGATCGCCCCCTCCCCGATGTGTACCTTGCACTGGAACCGACCAGCGGTAAATACATCGGGCAGACGATTCTCACGCCGGAAATGGCATACAAAAATGCAAGGCTGATCCGACGCCCTGTCGATAGGCGGATGCAGTTGAGCTGAGTTATTCAGCTATCTGTGGCTTCCCCGGCACAACCGGCATGCCCGGAAAGCCACAGATAGGGCGTTCCCTCCCATTACTCGACACCGGCATGATCATCATCGCCGCCGCCATGCGGGTGTGGTGCCATTTTTTTGGGAGGCAGTTCGCATCGGAACGGCAAGCATAATCCGGACGGACGCTCACTGCCATGACCACACAGTTGACACGCAGAATAATGCTCCGGCAATGAACGCCGTGGCATCGCTGAGTATCATGGCATTCCGGCATTCAGTCCGGCTGACGGTCTGACCGTTCATTCATCCATCGGTCGTACTCGGCAAAGAAGTTGAGACGACGATGCAGCTCCTGGCAGGTACGCCGAACCTCCTTTTCATCGGTCGTGAACCGGAATCCGAGACGGGCCTCGCATTCCGCCAGCAACGACCGGTACCTATCCGTCAGGAGATCACTCTGCGGTTTGGGAGACAAGACGCGATCCTGCACCAGCGACGCGGCAATGCCATCCAACGAAGCCGGGACGTCCGAAACATCCAGAGCATCACCGTAACCCACCTCATGCAGGGTATCCACGATCCGCTTCCGACCGACCCCGATGCACCGTTCCACTTCGTCGATGGGATAGGCCTCCTCTGGATCCCACACGCGGCTGACCTCTGGAATGGTGCTGCGATTGAACAGCAGCAGCGCATCCCTCATTCTCTTGCGCGCGCCGATCGTATACCATTTAACGGCGTCGGGATACCGGAACAGCTCATGCCGCGCAATGTGATACAGCATGATCACCGCCGACGAATCCCACGAATCGGACAACAGCCTTAGTAGACTATCCTGCGCCTTCGTGAACCAATGGCGCGCCCGACTCGGATCGAACGACACGCCACGGCCGAACAGGTAGCATTCACCGAGTGCATGCTGCGCGTATCCGGCAAGGGCATTCTCGCAATACGAGGCCCGCACCAGCCAGACAAAGGATTCCTTCTCTGATTCCGAGTCACGTCTTGACTGATTCGCCAGCCCCCGGTACAAGCACACCGCGATGAGCATGATGTCGCCCCGGGTATCTAACTCGGCCTTCAGCGCCGGATTGTCCAGCACCGTATCGCACCAGGATTCAATATCGCCCAGATGTGAGGGATCACCATCCAGCAGATCCTCGATCACACCGATCTGAGCGAACAAATCCCCGCTCTGGGCCTTCCACAGGCGGGACTCCGCCGCCGTATCACCAGCGTGATCGTCGGACCAGGCATCGGACGAATCCGATGCCGGCCACACATCATCCTTCCAATCATCAGGCATTATTGCGCTCCTCCTTATTGATCATTCTCGGAAATCATTCCGTCGCCGTGTCCATTCATCGGCGATGACTCGGGCGACAGCATGGCTGCGGTGACTGAAACGAGCATGTCGGGGACGATATCGTCATAGGAACCGTCCGGTCCATATGACGCCGACGGCTTCGCCGGCAACATCGCCGATGATTCATGCTTCAAACGGTCCACAAACCATCCGAGGGCTCCGTGGGATTCCCTGTCAACGCCATCGAAGATGCGACCGCACCATTCATCGAGATCGTCGACATCATCGCCGGAGAACAGTCGGCCCTGCGCCAAGGTGAATCCCAGACTGTCGATCGGCGTATATCGCCGATGCTCACGCTCCGCACGCAGGACGGCGAGCAGACCGTACAGCAGCAGGCAGGCGTCCAATGTGGTGGGCAGCGCGCTGCCATCGTGGCCGCTCAGCTTCCATGACGACCGTTGCGTCAGGTCGTGGAAGTCAAGAAACAGACTGTCCTCGGTAAGGTTGCGGGAAAGTTCCGTACCCTGCTGTCCGGCCAGAATGATGACGCCGAGTTCGTCGCGCAACGCCTTGATGACGGTGGTCGCGTCGGATACAGTATCGCGATGCGACCACATGCGGCGAGGCCATTGGTAGTTCTTCCGAATGCCGTCATAGATCGTGTAACTCCCCATCATTGCTCCTTGTTCATCGTTGCCGTGTCGCATCACGCGTTATGTGCGATGTCACTGTGAACAGACGCAACCGCGATGGTTCATGGCATGGATTTCGCGAATTTGCCTAAAATCGCGTGTTTTGGCGCACAGTGTCGGCGTGTCGCGAACGAAATCGATGCGGATGCGTCTGGACAAGAAGACGGGCTTGTTCATTCCGATGAACGAGCCCGTACCCATTCCACCATGTCGATCACCATGAGGGGGATGACGATGCACGGAGCTTCCCGCATAGCGCCACGGACTCATTGTTCTGCTTCTTCTATACTCGAAAGTGAAAGGATTCCCATGCCTGATTACATCGAACAATTTCGCGTCGGTATCATCGGTCCCGTTGATGCGGAAAAGGCCAAGAACTCAATCGAACATGCGCTACTCACATGGAATCAATCCGCAGAGTCCATGCTCCAGTGCCGTGTCATTCCACAACGCTGGCCTCGTGACACCGTGCCCGTACATGAACCGGGCCACGACGGTCAGGAAATCACCAATCATCAGATCATCGAAAACGCGGACATCATATTCGCCGTGTTCAATGTCTCACTCGGCACACCCACCCCTCGGGCCGAATCCGGAACCGCCGAAGAGATCCACCTCGCGATATCGAGCGGGAAACCCTGCCATGTCTATTTCAACGATCCCGACACCATCACGGACAGCGACGAGTGGCAGCGTCTGAACGATTATCGGAAACGGTTGCAGTACTCCAATGTACTGACGGGAACATGGCCCAACGAGCAGATATCCGATGGGTGGATGCAACGCATCATCACCGCCATGAACCATGACATCAAGACGCTGCGAGCCGATTCCAACACCAGAGATCACATTGCGAAAACCGCGGATCTTCGCAATTATCAGACGGAGAAGGACACTCCATGGCGCGATGCCGATCCAATCTCCTCTGCACAGCTTGACCTTGCCTCCAAATATCGGGATGGTTCTGATGGCCTGCCGCAGAGCTATGAGAAAGCGGCGGAATATTGTCGATATGCAGCGATGTGGGGATATGCACCTGCCGAGTTCGCCCTATCGGTACTGTATCGAGACGGCAAGGGCGTGGACAAGGACCTCACGGAATCCTGGATCTGGACGCGGAAGTCGGCAGAACACGGTTATCCAAAGGCTCAGGTCAATCTGGGAATCGCATACGAATATGGGGAAGGTTGCGACAGAAATCTGGATCAAGCGGCTCACTGGTATCAGGTCGCCGCCAATGCATCATTCGCACCGGCCCAGAATGAATTGGGACGTCTGTATGAATTAGGTCGCGGAGTGCCGCAAAGTTATCAGCAAGCGGCAATCTGGTACCGCAAAGCCGCCGAACAGAATTACGCTCTTTCCCAGAACAATCTGGGAGTGCTCTATGGCAGGGGACTGGGCATGAAACAGGACCGTGCGGAAGCGAATCGCTGGTACCGCAAAGCCGCCGAGAACGGCAACAAGTTCGGACAGTACAATCTGGGATACAACTACGCCTATGGATTCGGCATCGAGCAGAACGACAGAGAAGCCGCCCGCTGGTATGGCAAGGCCGCCGCGCAAGGTCTTGCTGAAGCCCAGTTCCGATTCGGATTCTGCCTAGCACATGGCATCGGAGTAGAACAGAGCAACAGCGACGCCTGCGATTGGTACCGTAAGGCCGCCATGCAAGGGCATGTTGGTGCTGAGTGCAATCTCGGTTTCATGTATGAGATGGGCCGCGGGGTCGATCAGAGCTACACGCAGGCGGCATACTGGTATCGCATGGCAGCCGATCAGGGCAATGCGCAGGCGCAGTGCAATCTGGGACTGGCATATGAAAACGGACGAGGCTTGCCGCAGAATGACGGCAATGCCATGCATTGGTACCGTAAGGCCGCGGATCAGGATCTCGCCGAAGCGCAATGGCGGCTCGGCAACTTCTACAGAAGTGGCATCGGAGTCCTGCAGGATGTCAAAGCCGCAGAATACTGGTACCGCAAAGCAGCAGCACAGGAATATGCTCGAGCCATCGATAGTCTGGCAAGGCTCCACAAGTAAAAGTTCATTCCCCGTCCTCGGCGTGTCGCGATGTCCGGAGACATTCGGTTGCGTCTGTTAGGGGTGACGATCGATCGATCGCCCACCACCAACCGAAAGGAAACCATCATGGCATACGAATACTTCGACGAGAACGAGGAAGGCAGGGACCTCGACCTCGAGGTGACCTGCCCCGACTGCGGAGCCACGCTCTACAGCTCCATCTTCCTCGAGAACCACGACGGCGGCAGCGCCCGCTGCCCCCACTGCGGCTGCGACTTCTGATCGCATAACCGTCCGACGAAGACCCTCGGTTGCATATGCAGCCGGGGGTCTTCCCATATTCAATATTCATTCATCGTCATCGCACAACGCGAAAAGAGATTCGATCATGTCCAAGAACACCAGGAAGTCCACAGTCATCACCAGTGCCGATATCATGCCCAACAGCCATACTCGAACAGCCGACGTATTCCCCTCCGACCATGTGGTGTATATCCGCACGCTTGACGAGGTGCTTGCACTGTTCTCATACCTGCAGCTGTTTTACCGCAAGCGCCCACTGGTGCTGGTGACCGTTCCCAACAGGGCGAAGCGTCCGATCGTCGACCCCGAAAAAATTCGCGCCGAATTCGACGTCGACGTGGCGGTGATTACCGATCCGGGCTGGCTGAACAACCGATTCACCTATCGAATCGGCAAGGCCCGTTCCGCATTCAATGGCGCGTCCCGTATCTATCCCTCCGAGTGCAACTGCTTCGAAGGAGACCCAGCCCTGTCGAAGTTGCTGCTGAATACCCCGAATCGAAATCGGAAGCAGTACGAGCTCACCCTGTATCGACTGATCCGGGAGCAGACCACTCGGGAACAGCTGTCACGATCGCGGCAGGCGGTCGGCGTCGCAACCGTTCATGCCGATGCAACGAACGGCACTACGACGAGCCAGGCAACGACGAACATCGGTTCCGTTGCATCGGCGTCCGCGGTTGGCATCGATGACAGCCATCCCATCTGGAACGGCGCCCCGTGCGACGAGGGCGACGGACTGGTACATATCGCGCTGGAAGATGACATCGACGTCTTTGCCAAGTGGCTCATGTCCGATCGTCGGTTACCGACGGTCGTGGCAACCAGACGCTCCAATCCCAGAACCTGCGCGATCGACACCGTGGATCTGGCAGAACAGCTGAAGGGCTACGCATCGGTGGTCGAAGTGGAGAACCCGAGAGCGGTATGGCGTCTCAGCGCTCTGCTTCCGACGGACACCCACCCCTACGGCGGAGCGTTGCGCCTGTATTCGGCGTCTCGAAACTGGGCTGACAATCCATACCTGTTGTGGGGACCGTACACGGCGTATACGGAAAAGGGTGGGCTCGCCGTGCTGCCCATCATCGTTGACGATGCGATTAGCATGTTCGTCAAACAGTATGCGTCTTCTGCCATCCCGACACGATCGCAGTCCATGGTCACGGCCACGGTGCTCGGCACCTGTAGCGGTCGAGGCATCGCCCGATATGGTGGTGATCTCATCTCCATCGCGCTTCCCGAGGAAACCCAGGAGCTGCCTGCGGAGCGCGTGCTGGCCAAGGGGCAAAAAGTTCGGGGGGTATTCGACCCCAAGCTCCGGATACTGACCGGACTGACCATTCAGGATGGGTGGCATGCGATTGCCTCCTACCGTGACGGTCAGACCGTGCTCGGCCGCGTGGACAAGGTTCGGCAAGACTACTGCCGAGTCTCGCTATACCCAGGCATGCCGGTGACCGTGCGTATCGAGGACGCTTACGGCAGTCGGCTCGACGGTGATGACATGCGTATGATGCTCGAAGTGCATTCCGTGATCCCCCTGCGCATCATTCATCGAGGCAAGACGGACACTGACTGGACGATCTCGTTCCAGAATCTGGATATGGACCACATCCAGCCCGCGCCCGCACTGATCGAAGGAGGACCGTCATGGCTGCAACCCCAGGACCAGAGGCCCGCCGAGGAGATTTCGATCGCGCAATCCGCGGTTCGCATCGACAAGGATTCGGATATCAGATCGCTGATTCCCGAATCCGCGGACCCGAGCAGTGCGGATATGATCATGATGCTCGCCGACCAGATCCGCGACATGCAGAACCTTAATGACACGCTGAAGCAGAGCAAGGCCAAGCTCACCCGGCAGCGGAAAAACGATCAGTGCAAGATCAGGGATCTGCGTCTGAAAATCGCCAATCTGGACGGACGGTACCGCACCATGCGAAAGGATGTCTATGGTACGGCATTGTTCGACGATGACGCGGAGCGCTTTCGCTGCGAATCGGCCCGATTCGACGCATGGATCCGCGAGGCATGGGCGACGGGACTGTCGATCGGCGATAAGAAGCGCCTGCCGCTTCCCCTTACCTGGAAATACACCAGGGAGTTCTTCGACACGTTGGCCGACACTCCCGTGGACCGCAATCTGGTAGTGCAGGCAGCCGTCGACGTACTGACCGGACGCGCGAAATCCCTGGAAGGATATCAACTCCACCGCAAGAGGGCCGGCAAGAGGGGTTCCGATTACGAAAGGGGACCGAACGGCGAAACGGTCTGGCGCCTGTACCTCAACCATAGAACGGCGGCGGCACGACGCATGCACTACTACGAAGGCGACAACGGGCTGATCACGTTCACCTTCGTCGGGCTGCATGACGACGGGATCCGCAAGTAGCCCCGCAGGTTCCCATTCTTGTATGGCGTTCCCCGAACACATCCGCGTCTGGGGAACACCATACGAGGATCATTGCCGCAAAGGAGTCTACAGACGTCCCTGCGTGACGAGATTCCAGTAGTATCGTCCGCGGGACGTCAGCAGGATAGTGCCGCGATGCAAGCAGACGAAGAACAGATCATCCGACGGCTCCCCGTATTCGTCGTACAGTTCGATCAGATGCACGTTCCGCCAGTATTTGAAATCGTTCATCAGCCGTTGCGAATCGGTGAGGTCCTGTTCCCGCTCGTCCCCGGTACGGTATTCGCCTCGATCGGCGTTCGGCGCCTCCATCTCCGGATAGGCCTCGAACGCGGCATCTGCCCTGTCGAAGATTCGTCCCCGACCCGGTCTCGGATCGTCACCGCCCAATCGCCGCAGGCATTGGATGTCAAGACTCGGCCGCACATGCTTGAGCACGATGATCTTCTCCAGACATGCCTTGAGCATCGGCTGCTGACGATCGCGGCGATAGTTGAGCATGGCGTTCGCATCCGTATACAGCGACACCGCGGTCACGCCGCCGAACAGGTCGGCGCTGCCCACGGATTCGCCGTTCAGGCCTGCGAGCAGAATGCCTGTGAACCGTCCCCGCCCATTGCTTTCGATGGCTTGCTGATTGTCACGTGCCGCAGCCAGCACGGTCACGTTCACAGGGATGTCGATGTTCTTGATCGCACCGGCATGGCAGCAGTCGAGAATGATAGTCACGCTGCCGATGCCTTGCGCGTCACGGATGAACCGCACCAGTCGAGAGAATCGGAGACCGCGACGTGAGTCCGGATCGGAAGGGTCGTCATCCACTGCAGCGAGCAGCAGATCATCATCAAACCGGTCGGCGTGACCGGAGAAGTAGAGCAACGCATCGCCATGGTCGTAGGCACCCGATTGCAGCAGATTCTCCACTCGAGTCATCAGTTCACTCTCGGTAGCTCGTGCTCCGACGAGCAACGAGGACGCAACAGGAGTCCAATTCGACTTGCCGCCGAATTCGACCTCCAGGGCCTCGGCCATGGCACGGGCGTCGGCCTCGCACGCGCACAGCGAAGGCCGATGATCGTACTCGTTGATACCTATATACAACGCTTCGCGTACATCGGCCATGAATCCCTTACCCCCCTCATCACTGCATCGCACCGTTTCGGCCATTATATGCAGGAGTAGACTGAAGTGAAGGCTCATCGATGACTAGGACTAGTCGGTTAGACACACGCGCACGTGCGCACGGGTATGTGCACGTTGATTCCCTGACGTCATGATCGGAAAAGAGGAAGTGCACATGATCAATGCAGACGGCCCTCAATACGACGACAATGCGCATCAGCGACAGGACGGTCTCGGTGTCGCGGAACATAATCCGGCGGCAGACTCTCCGGAGCTGTCGAAATCCGCACTGGACTTCTGCTACGAAGTGTTCTCCATCGTGCAGACACTGACCAAACCCAGCCAGCGGAAACGCAATACCATCTTCAAGAACGGATGCCTGCTCCTTGACCAAGAGATCGAGCCACCGAACGTCGAGGAGCCGTCATTCAGCATCGGCACGTACCTCACAAAACGGTCCGGCATCCCCATGGACCATGCCCTGCATATTCTCAATGATGCGGAGAGTCATCTGGCTGAAGCGCAGCAGCAATGGATGCACGACGATTTTCCGGCGCTCGTCCTAGCCGCTGAGCACCCTGATGATCGCACGGACAGGGATGCCTATCAGGCCGCCGTGCAATACAACTATGGTGTTCCCGTGTATGGCGATTCCCGGACCATCGCCTGTGACATCACGGAACGCTGGTACCGGTCGATCGCCGAGGAGCTCGCGGCCAGCGCCACCACGGATCTGGTCGAAGAGATACGGAAGACCGTCGACACGTGGGGCACCCGGCTGACGGACAAGCAGGCCAATGACCTGCTGGATAATGCACGCAAGGCCTGGATAGATGCGATCAGCAGGAATCTGCGGCATAACTTTCTGGCGGGTGTCGACGACGATGCCGACACCGACACGGCCGACGCCAAGCACTTCGCGCTCCGCGGTACGCCTCGTGCCCGTGCCAGAGTCCGTGTGTGGATCCTCAACTATGCGCTGGCACTGGGGGCCATCCATCAGGAGATCGAACATGACGGTCCCGACTGGCAAATTCTGCTGAGCAAAACCCGCGAGGTCTGTAACAAGCTGCAGGTCCGTTTCCCCGGCCGCGGACAGGAAGAGACCCCTGCTGATTCCGACGGTTCCTCATCCCGGGACACAGCGCAGGATGCCATGTCCGTAGCCTACTCCGCGATGATCGCATCCATCACGTCGTTGTGCAACACGTCAGTCGCACCGGATCAAGAGCGCACCGCGACCGTCTTTCTCGATCAGCATGGGGCGCTCTCGCAAACCTCAGTCGTCTCGACGATCGTACGATATGTGCTCAAACTTGACGAACGGGACCGGAACCTAGTCGGCAGTGATGTTCCCGCACGCCCGCAGCTTATTCAGGCATGGCTGAACCTTCACGGAGCGATCCGAGACACGGTTCCCATGAAGGATGAGCACGGCACAATCATCCTCAATGAGGACGGTACGGTCAAGCGCACCACGCAGTACCGCTTCCCGGACATCGCCGGCAGTGAGAGAACCTCGTCGAATGACACCGACGACAAGGACGATGATGATCATCAGCCGGCATACGACAGTGCCGCCGACAATACGGCCACCAGCTCCTACACCCGCTCTACCATTTACGACACCATGCGCGTCATCTACGGCTGGATGCAATCGCAGCATCCGGACATCGGCATACCGATACATCCGTCGAAGCTCTTCGCTCCGGATTGGCGTGGATGCATGGCATTGCGAGCGGCACTGAAGACAGTGGATAGTCGGAATCCCTCCCTCCAATCCTCTGCGTTCGGCGAAGCCGTGTACCGGCAGTACGCCTTTGACACCTATGATCCCAGACTGGAGACGCTTTCCAATCCCAAGCGTGCCGTCGTCAACAGCTATCGCAAAGCGGCCAAGGCCATGATGCGCATACTGTACATACTCGGCGGACTTGGCGGATGCACGTTCGACTCAATCGAAATGATCGACTCGCATATCGATGCCATCGAACATCCGGACAGTCCCAACGTTCAAGGTCCCATCGATGCCAGTCTGAAGATCGTGATGTTCGCCGCGCTCGCCACTGGCTGGGCCCATGACCCGTGGGGCAGCGTGGTCGGCCGAGTCCGCACCAGTCTATGGCATCGTTATCTCACTCCCAACCCCGAGGCGAATGATCTTCCGGAATACGCCGTGATCCTGCCCAACGCCACTGATTTCAAGGGCATCGAGGACGTGAACCGTGCTGTAAGGATCATCGACCGCAGACGACGGGATCCGTTGACTCGTACGGCAACCATATTGGTCAAAGTCAACAAGAGCGATGCTGCGGCGATCTCCAGAAAGCCGTCTTCGGATGAAGACGACGATACGTATCGACAGCAGCAGCGCAGACGCGATCTTGCCTTGCACGCGGCAGAGCATGTGATCTGTGATGTGCAACGCGCCAATCTTCAGGACGCCGCACGATATGCGACCAGCGTCGATATCCCCGGCGGGCCGGATGAGTGGAGCGGCCACGATATGACCGTCGACGATTATTTATCCGGTATGCATGAACGCAAACCTTACTGCATCGGCAGCCTCAATGGAAAGGTATGCAACTATGAGTAACGACTACGACACCACACCGCAGTCCTTCACGGATCTGCTATTCGGAAAGGACAGCCTGCGGGCCGCCCGTGATGTGTGGGGTGATGAGCCGGCCGGCCCGATCGTGGACGCCTGGACCCTCCACGCGGGGGCGATGCACGGTTTCGGCACCGCGCTGGGCTACACGGTGCTGGCCGATCCCCGGCTTGTTGCATCAGTCAACGACGTATGGGAGACCTATCGGCGGGCGATGGGCCTTGGTAACGGCACCGATCTCGAACTGCTGCCCGTCGGATTCCGGAATGCGCTGGAGTATGAACGCGAATACGGCGGCGGCGACCATCCGAACCTCGACATCGCACGCATGGCCGGATACGGATGGTCCGATTGGGATCTTGACGCGGATTTGCTCAGTCTGGAATTGGCCGCGACTCCATTCGATTCGGCTGCGCTAACCACATTGGCACGCGGATCGGCAGATGGCACGACACCCGGCTCGTCGGCCGCGATAATGGCAACGAACACGAATGAACCGTGGGAGAAACAGTTCCGAGGAGGAGGCCTGATCATTCTGGCCCGTCATCGGGAAAACACTCAAGATCGGATCATCCTCGAGCTACGTTCGCAAGCCCGGATACGCTCCTACACACTCATCCTGCATTGGCAGGACGGCACACAGACGTCGCTTGGCCCGGTGGACGCCGGTCAGGGCATGCCACCGGCCAGATTCGACGGTGTCCTCTCCCCTGGCGGAGCACTGCCCGTGCGGATCAGTGTCCGCTGACATCAGTGGATCGTTCAGTCCCGCTTATTGTCAATTTCCCATTCCTGCAGCGTGTCGCAGTGCACGGCATCCCGTAGTTGCGCCTGTACCCAGTGACGCGATCATCCGATCGACGTCATTCGATGCACAGAAAGGCGCAATCATGGTAAATCACTCTTCCGAGCAGCGTGACAATCGGCATGCCGCCACCAACGGCACTACCGACAAGACGAAGACACACCGGCATACGCAGTGGTCACGCAGCAAGACGGGAAAGACCAGCACATCGCATTCGACGCGTAAAGCCCATACCGTCCACCCCATCGCCACGCATCCGTGGATCACGCTTCCGGTGATGTCGCTCCAGCAAGGCAGGGATCGTCAGTCCCGGATCGTCACGATGACGCGCAGACTCATCGATATCGTGAACATGAACGACACCACTGTAATGATCCGCATCAGCAGCCACGACGGTCGACTGAACATCACTCTGGCGGCATCGCCGGACGCCGCCGATTCCATTGAATGCCCCGGCCCCAATGAGGAGAGCCTGTTCGCCGCGTGGGCAGACGACATGCGTTACGTGTTCGACGGCATCTTCAACCTCGCCGACACCACGCAGGTGTTCCTTGACCCCATATTCACCCGGGACGCATACGAGGCGACGATACCGCTATCGTGGACGACGCAGTGGCCCATGATGTCGATGCCGTCGTCGACGACTGGTCGCGGCACTGGCACCACCATCGACATCGATGATGACGACACGCTCGATGATCGGTTCCTCACGATCATGAACAATGATCTGCTGTACAGCGCCCACGGATTCTCCAACGGCATGCCCAGCCCGATCGATTCCCTGCATGGCAAGGATGCAACCATGTTGTTCCGCACCATGCTCGCTCATGAGGGCACGGCGATCACCTATATGATGCATCGCGCCGATCCCATTGGTCAGGCCATGGCCACGCAGTTGTATGACCGCAACCGCGATTTCAGCCAGTTGCCCGCTTTCCCGAACACGCCCCCGATTCAGTTCCGCGTGACGATCAGCGCGCCCGACAGGGTGAGCGGAGCCGTACTCAGCGAGTTCAAGACACTCACCAGCTCGGATATCCGCCACATGACCATGGAGGAGTATCTGGACTCGTGCAGTCCCGAATCCGCGACGCTGCGCGGCAACCTGATTCCGGCCGCCGGCGCGAGCGCATTCCTGCGCCTGCCAGTCGCCGATACAAAACCGTTCCCCGGCATGCACAGCGAACGGATGCCGGTCGCGCCACGGGTCCTGGATCCGATGCCGGAACCCGCCGAGGATCATCCGATCCGACTCGGTTCGGTCCTGACCGCGGAAGGCGAGCACGTGGACGTTGCGGTCGAACCGTCCGATCTGACCCGGCATCTGCATATATTAGGAGCCCCAGGTTCCGGCAAGACCACCTTGCTGGTGAACCTCGCGTGCGAGCTGGCCGATCAGAGCGTGGGATTCATCTTCCTGTCCACGCATCGCGACCTGATGGACCGGATCATGGTCAACACCCGTCAGACGGTCGACTTCCGCACCTTCGCCGTGGACCATGCCAACAGGGATCAGGTGACGCCGCTCAATCCCCTCAGTGACGACGATGACGACAACATGTTCGCGATGAAGGTCAATGAGATCACCAATGCGATGAAGGAGTACATCGATCCGACCGCTCAGGGCATGTTCGGAGAGCGCGCGGCCTCGGCGTTCTCGTTGATCGCGCAGGCCTACCGCATGGTGGGCGCTGTTTCGATCCCCAAGGTCACGAGCACGCTGGTGAGGCAGGATCTGTGCGAAAAGCTCGCGGTGAAGATGCGGGACATCGACATGCAGACCGCGTTGCACATCCGGCACGAGCTGTCCGGACTCACCGGCTCCGATGCCCAAGAGGTGTTTTCATGGCTGGGGTCGCGATTCAACGTGCTGCATTCGTCGCCGATGCTCATGAACATCCTCGGCAGCGGCATGAACACGATCGATCTGGTCGATTGCATGGACCGCGGCGTGGGCTTGGCGGTGAATCTGGCCGGAAGCGAACTGGGACAGTCGGCCGCGCAGTTCCTGCTGGCATGCTGGCTGATTCAGGTCAAGAGTGCCATGCTCCGACGTCGGCATACAGACAAGCCGTTCGTGGTGGTGATCGACGAGGCACATGCCGCTGCATTCGGCCCGCTCGCCTCGCTTCTGGACGAGGCCCGCAAGTTCGGCGTGTGCGTGGTGGTGGCCCATCAGCGCGTCGGACAGCTGAGCCCCCGTCTGGCGGACGCGCTGGAGGCGGATGCGGGATCATTCATCGCGCTCCGTACTGGCCTGCGCGACGCATCCCGTGCAAGCGCCCAGTTGGGAAATTGGCCAGAGGATGAGCTCATGCGCATGCCCGCCTTCCGTGCCGCCGCGACGATCACACGCAACGGAGTGCCGACCGAACCGTTCACGTTGGAAGTGGATCCCCCCGATGATCCGGATGATCAGGCCGCTCGACTTCAGCGGATGCTCAGCATCAACCCCTACACGACCAATGCGAAGGGCATGAGTGTCGCCACACCGAGCACGATTTCCCGGATCATCGAGGCCATCCACCCCGGCAGGGTCACGGCCGAGTAGGCCGTGACCGTCCCCGAACGGACGGCATGCAATATCAGATCAGGAAGCCGGGAGCTGGAATCAACCGGCACCCGGCGAGTAGACTCGAAAGCGTCTTTGAGAAACGAGGTGGTTGGCGAGATGGGCAATAAGCCGATGGGCAACGAACCGATGGGCAACGAGCAGCAGATCATTCACATTGGCGTGACGGGGCATCAGCATATTCCCGAGGAGGCTCGGGTGTTCGTCGAGCGCGGACTGCGTGAATTGCTGACGCAGTACGATGGCAAGCCCGTGGTGGGATTGAGTTCGCTCGCCGTGGGTGCGGATCAGCTGTTCGCCTCGGAGATTCTGCGCACCGGACACACCTTGAAGGCGATCCTTCCGTCGAGACGCTATGAGCGTACGTTCGACGAATCCGGATTGCGGTCGTTCCAGACGCTGGTGGGCAAGGCCCGGCAGGTGGTGACGCTGGGGTATGCGGAACCCTGCGAGGAGGCCTATTACGCAGCCGGCAAGCGTGTGGTGGATGACTGCGATCTGCTGGTCGCGTTCTGGGATGGCCAGCCGGCGAACGGCAAGGGCGGCACTGCGGATGCCGTGGCCTACGCGCATGAGGTCGGCAAACCGGTCACCGTGATCTGGCCCGAAGGCGTGCTGCACTGATGTCCGACGGCAAGGGGTGGAGCAGGTTCGGCAAGACCGTCGGCCGAACCGTATGCGCGTCCGCGACGGTGATCGCACTGCTGCTGGGCACCTCCGGATGCGGCGTCGAAATTCCGCAGGCCGTCCGCGACCTGCCGCAGTCGGCTCAGGAATGGGGATCCGATCTGGGGAACAAGGCCACCGATGCCGTCGATGGTGTCAAGAACTCCGCGTCGCAGTGGTGGAACGATCATGTTCAGGGACTGTTCGACGGCAATGGCAACGACGGCAATGGTGATTCGTCGTCGGGCAACGGATTCATGGATTTCCTCCATGGATTGTTCGGCGGCACGGACCCGAATAGCAACGCGGATGGCAGCAAACCGAACGACACCGCCTCCCCCAGTCCCAACACCGACGATCAGACCGCTCAGCCAAACGACGGCGGCGATTCCTCCGATGCCGGCGGCAGCGTCAACGGCCAGTCCCCCGCACCGGACACCGGCCAATCCCAGCAGGCGCAACAGGCCGACGGCGTCCACACCCCGCTGCCCGGCGGTTACGCGTACATGCTGTTCTCAGCAAACAGCAATCAGCCGGCACTGACGGTCTCCTGCGAACCGATCCAATATGCGTTCAGCGGTCCGGTGAGCGAGAACGAACGCATCATGGTGACGCAGGCGTTGGAAACGATCACCTCGGTGAACGGGCTGCGGTTCCAGGAGGTGCAGCAGGTGGGCGACGGATCGTTCCAGTCGAACGGATCGCTCCCCACCCATACCGAGTTCAAATTCGAATTCCTCACCGCCGCACAGTATCCGGATTTCGACATGAACCGTACGCAACGCGTGCTGGGCAAGGCGCATCCGCAGGCCATTGCGCGCAACGACGAGGCGCCGATCATCTACTATGCGGACATCCGTCTGAATGAGGACTATTTCAAAACCGGCGGGGACAGCCGTCAGGGCGGTCAGCCGGTTGCCGTCGAGGTAATCGAGCACGAGGTGGCGCACGCCCTCGGCCTGGACCACACCGACTCACCCGGATCGTTCATGAATCCGGTGGCCGACTCCACGCCGCAGCTGACCGACACGGATCATCAGGCGCTGAAGGCACTGGTTCGGGACTGCCCGGCCAGATAACGGTCCTTCACATTCGTTGACGTGGCGGCGCGGT
>NZ_JEOG01000028.1:0-34355 GCF_006408715.1 Bifidobacterium sp. UTCIF-39
ATGGCGGATTCTTTGTCACGACGCTCCAACTTGCCATTGACGAGGACAAACCTAACGTCGTTGCCATTCAAATCCACGAAAACGCGCTTCTTCTTGGGGAAGTTTCGTATGTCCTGAATTCGTAAGTACCCACCTGCAGAGTCGGCGACAATTTCGTAACGTCCACGTGGATCTACGAAATGCACCTTGACACCGGATTTCTTCATCTGAGCACCGGGAGTGAATCTTGCAATCACTTCATTGATATCAACTTCCTGCCAATTCTGTTTGTACAGTGCGGTTCTCGTACGCCCACGAGCGAATGCATAAGCCAAGACGCTGTCGCCACCAAGAAGTCGTCGTGCGGCTTCCGCTCGCTGCTCTGCCGCAGCAGACGAATACGATGATTTGACGTCCATGCCTATGCCTCCTTTCTGAGTTGCGAAGCAGCATATGAACGTTTGCGATACTCCCGGAAGTGGGAGTAGGGAGTGTCGAATTCGTTAAGGATCTGCTCGTATCGCTCCGGCAGCGGACCGTAGATAAACAAGCGCTTCGGCATGGTGATAAGCAGTTTCGTACGCAACATGAGTTCACCATATTGAGCCTCTTCCTTGCCGCCGCGCGAACATCCGAGAGTACCGACTGCAAACGTGGATCCCTGTGGATATACACGCAATGCGGAGATTGTGGACTGATCGCCTATACGCCAGTTCGGAACGATTTGCACACCGTGCAGACCGAGCCAAATGGTGGCCATCATACTAAGGATGATGTTGAACCGCTGAAGTTCAGGGTCCATACCAATGCGGGGGCTGAGATCGAAGCCAGTAACCCCGAGGAATTCCCGGTATGCAGGCAGGTCACTTTCAAGGTGAAACAGCCTACGGTACAGAAGCTCGTCATCCATGAACATGACGACGACTGTATTCTCGGGGGACTCCGCTCTGCGACGATTCTTCCAATCAATCATGTCAGCGATATCATTTGTACCGCAGTCCAGCATGATATGTTCCGGAAACACGGGGTATCCGTCTTTAGTGAACTTGATACCGGACGCCAGGAGTTCTCCACAAAGGTGAGCGAAGAGCTCAAAGAGCGTAAATCTGGTCATTTCTTCCTTTCCCTGAAAGAAAAGTAACAAATGTTAACAATTCGCTTCAGGAGAGGAAGATAACGTGAGATAATGTGCTTTGCAGGTGACACATCATCTTTAGTCATCTTCCAGCGCGACGGATTATTGGCGTAATTCGTCGCGCTTTCCTTTAGCGTACAGAAATGCAGTGGACTAATCCGCTGCCGTACTTCTCCTTTCTATCGGGGTCCAAGTAGTGAGGTCAAAGATCAGCGCATTGTCTTCCGGGTAATATCTACCACCGACTTTTCTCCCTTTGTCCTCCAAGTCCCATCCAGTTATCGTCTGGATGGAGTCCTTAAGGTCAGTATTGTTCCAACGAACTCCCGCTCGAGCCGATCGTCCATCTCGCAAGAACGGACGCGCCCCTTGCGCCTTTTCATCACAGGGCGTCAAAGCCAGCTTGAGGTTTGTTTTGTCAACAAGGACTACAACGAATGCAGGGGAACACAGCTTCTCAACAACCGTCTTATTGAAGTTGATCCCGTCCTTCGTGACCGACATGGTCGGCACACCTGTCACATAAGGCAACACTTCAAATGAATCCAGTAACCCCATTTTCAACTCCCTTGACTGCGTACCCCCTACCTCTGATGATTGTACACCACTTTCACCTAATTGCCATCCAGATATGTGGATGGTTCGCGTTTTCTGCTTCTTCCCAATCGATTTTTCTCCATAAGGCAATGAAGGATGGCGCAGATTTGACGAATACAGCTCTAGTGATATTCGGCAAAAAACAAGCATTGGTTAGCAGTAGTTGAATAGACTTCGCCAAGTAGAGCTAAACGACAATTCAACACAAAGACCTTATGCGGGCATTTAACTCTGAATGGAATCAGGTCACTAGGGGGGGGCATGATACTTCGATCGCCAATCGCCATGTAGAAGCAAGAGAAATGGCAAATACAGACCAAATGACGTCTACCACATACGCATTCATATATCTTATCGGCATTCAGCCATTTGGCAGACAACAGAATAACCAAAGAGCTCCTTTGAGCTCACAGACTCAACTACTCGTCAGCGAACCACCTACCAAGAAAAGATAAAGATATAGCCCCCTTATGGACACTTCTAAGCCTCACAACGTCCGTAACCCACTACGAATCGCCGGAACCGTCATGTCCAGCCCGTATTTTCGTATACGCCTACGCCGTAGCCCAGAAACGGACGAGCGCGCGGGCGACAAGTTCAACGCTTCGCCGTTCGGACGTGGCACATTCAAACATCTTGGCCGGCAGACTTACGCCCGCCCTAATTCTCGACATCGCCCTTGTCCTCAAACGTAGACGAGCCTTTTGCCATTGCGGCTAATGCAAAGTTACCGTGGAATCAAGCAACATACGTTGCCCAATTCCACAATCCACAACGAGGTGAATAATGGACACAACCCGTTCTTGAGCGATCACAACACCAATAGCCGTACTGCTAACGCTCGCAATGACCGCCGTACTTCTCATTCTCCCCTCATCCGCGAGCGCGACAACAACCGAAATTAAAACCATCCCTGCAACCATGCGAGGAATGGATGCCTATCTCAGCAGAGAAACCAACGGGACTATCACACTGGATGCGGCCGCAGCTAAACAGGAAGGCTATTCCTCAGAAGCTATCAACCACGTCACCGACAACTTGTCTGAGATGAACGAAATGATTGCTCACGGAGCAACCAGCGACGACTCTTTCACTGTCACGGCATTCAGCAAGATTTCTCGAGCTGGAGGGCAATCCAAAGTCGTACGGCATTGGACCGGACTGACTGAAATATATCTCAATTCCTCGGAAGCGGAAGAGCTCGCCAAAAAATATGACGTCGCTGCTGATGCAGCAGGATATCTCAGTGGTTTTCTGTTCAAGTGGTCAGTTCCCGCCGCTGGAGCACTTGCCGCCTCGGCCATTTACTACACTAGCGCAGCTCAAATCCGCGCCTACAATAAGGGCAAGGGCGTCATTATTTGCATGATGCCCAATACCGAGACCGGCGGCTATATCACTTGGGTAACGTCCCAATGAACATCCCCTGTGTTGTTGGCGAGGTACTGTTCTCGTCAACAACGCACAGCATCAAGGAGGATCCATGCAGCTCCGACTGTCGTCCGTAGCCAAAGCGATCGGCTTTGTCTTCATAATCTGCGGGATGATGAGCCAACGTTCATCCGCACGTCTTTCAACGCCACTCCTGTGCATGGGAGCCGTAACAATGCTATTCGGATTCCTTTGGGAGAATCTCCACGACCAGCAGCGCTCGGTTCCCGCACGCTGGGCGGATGGCATACTTGCATTGGCGTGGATCTCGGCGCTGCTAATCCACACGATATTCGGGTTCCCGTTCTGCTGGATCATTGCAGCATGCGCAATCCTCCTTCAGATCACGCTACGGCACATTTTGCAGACGAAACAAGACGGCAAATAGCCTCTACCTGCCGCACTACACACCGTACGCCGCGCCACACCGTCGACGGCAGTCAGGCAAATACGGGCCGAACAAGACGAAATCCCGAATTCGTAGTGGGTTACGGACGCTATACGACTCCAAAACGTCCGTAACCCACTACGAATCGCCGGAACCGTCATGTTCAGCCCGTATTTTCGTATACGCCTACGCCGCAGCCCAGAAACAGACGAGCGCGCGGGCGAAGTCCTCGGGCTGATCGTCCTGGGCAAGGTGGGCGGCATCCTCGAACACCACCGGCGTGATGCCGAGCGCGGTCGCCTCGGCATCATAGACATCGTTCGGCCAGACGTCGTCGTTTCTGCCATACATGATGTTGATCGGCACACCATGTTTCACGTGAAACATATTGAGTTCCTCGGTCACGTCATCGAACTTCGTCATGAAATCGGCGACCGACGCCAGATGGTACTTTGATGACGCATGCATGCACTGACGGAACAATTCCGCCAGACGATCGGCCTGCGGCTCATCGCGGAGCTTGGGACGGTACGCCCAGTACATCGACATCGAGCCAAGAAGACGGATCAGGAACGGCCCCGCCTTGATCACCGGCGACAACTTCACCGGAACCGCGCCCGAATCGAACACCGTCAGCGAGCGCAGCAACTCCGGCCGCCGCAACGCCACACGCCGAGCCACCACTCCCCCGAAACTGTGCCCCACCAGATCGATCGGGCGATCCGCTGCGCCCAGACGCTCCAGAACCTCGCATCCGTCGGCCACGAAATCGTCCAGCTCATAGGCGTGACGGTCGTTCGGCGCTGCGGAATCGGCCTGACCGCGTTGGGAATATGCGACGATGGCAACGTCGTGGGGATCGAAGTCGGGACGGGTGGCAGGCGGTGCCGGGAATGGAGACGGTGACGATGACGCATCACCCAGCGACGCCTCATAACCACTACGCAGTTCCCGCCACAGATACGGGAAGAACGGGATGAAATCCTCCTTGGAACCGGTGTATCCCGGAATGAACACGGCCACGCGCTTCGCCGTATCGAGATTGCGCGACGTCATCGCCGTGAGCTGCCCCACCGAGCAGTCGATGCCGAACGTACGCATGAATCCGGGCGTATCGAACGGACCGAACTGCGGCACCCGCGGAAACCGGAATCCATCGACCATGACGCACCTCCTGATGCTTTCCACCATACGGTGTATCACAGTTGAGGGCATCATCACAGTCCGTTTCGGCGGCACCCTATCGCAAGTTGCGCCGAGAGGATCACGGCCGCACGTGTAGACCTGATCGTTCACGCCGCCGGTTTCCGGGTCCGGCGTATACGGACCGGTGCGATTCTCGGAATCCCGCTCGTAATCATCCTTCGTATACGTCTTGTCGAGCAGGCCGTTATCGATCAGACATTGGATCGTCGCCGACGTCAGATCGCGCGCATCCGGATTACGTAGCGCTTCGAAATAGACGTTATAGACGTCGGTGAATCCTTGATTCGTATCGCATTTTCTCGTCACGTCTTCGGTCTCGCTCTCGGCATTGGCATCGCGGGGGATCACGGTCGCCGTCAGATCATCGTCATAGAGAATGTCGTATCCCGCGGCCGCATAGCAGTCCATCTGCTGACGTTGCAGATCGTTCATCTCCTGCGCCGTGATGACACCGTCCTTCATGATGTCGGCGATCATGGCGGAATGCGTGCGCACGGTGCCAGATGCGATGCCGAATTCGGCTGCGATGCGCTCTTGACTCTTGCCCTCGGCGCAGGCTTGCAGTACGCGCAATTCCATGGGGGACAATGCGTCCACGCCGTGCGGAGGCTCTTCGCGCAATCGGCGATGGGCCTGTGCGGCCGGTTCAAACTCAGCACCGCACTGCGGTGGACCCACACCGGTAGCGAGCACGCGACCAAGAGTGTCAAAGAGCGTGCGCATCGATTCCTTGCCGACCAGACCCTGGGCTCCAGCTGCGCTCGCCTTGCGTGCGTAACTGTCCAGCGGAAATGAGGTGATGCCCAGTAGACGGATGCGGTCATTGCGGCGACGGATTTCGCGGCACACGCGGATTCCGGACATGCCGGACAGCGACATATCGACGAGCAGCACGTCGGGAGACGTGGCGGGGGCTAGGGCGGGGGCGATGGCCTCGCGCCCGTCTGACGTACTCCAGATGACCGTCACGCCGCGAAAACGTTGGGACAGCAGTTCGGACAACGCATGAAGCGTGATGGCGTCATTGTCGACGATGGCCATGCGAATGGTGGGCGTGGGTGCGAGTTCAGGGAATCTGCCGCCGCGAGGATTGGCATCGGTGGCCGCGACACTGGCATCGGGAATGGTCATGGTCACAATCCGGCCTCCTCTCATCCGCTCGTCTGATGTTCATATCTTACGTATGCGCGTATCTCCCGCTCGGTAGGTTGATTGGAAGGGATGCAAACATCTAACCACGTTTCGCTAGGTAGTCGTTTGCGAGCCTATGAGCAAAAACAGCCCACAAACATGAGTTTCGGGCGATGGCTCTTTTCCAGCCTGCCTAGTGAAGGGCGGTTAGACCTCTGCAGGAGGCGAATACAACCTAGCGAACGACAGATAGCCCTGGATCGGCACCGATGCCGTGCCCGAACGTCACACCTCGACAACTCGAATACCAGCTCCCCAAAGCCGACCGGCACAAGCCGCAAGCAAGGTTAGCTCGCCGCTCACGGCCGGAGCAACCCCATCTCTCGTTCGGTAATTGTGCTAGACCTGAAAGGGACAGTGTGCCGTCCTCTGTCGAAGTCTGATGGGGGACTGGCAGCGAGCTACACAGGGCAGAGAAGCAGACGAGGAAGACACACGCACCAGCAAGTTTGGGAAAGGCGAACCAGCATGACGAACGGCGAGGAAGCAATCATCAGTCCAGTGACGGACGGAGGTATGGAGAGCACCGTCAATCCCACAACTCAGGCCGGACCGACCGGCCAGACCGACCCGGCAGCCGACCAAACCGACACAACCGCCATCACACCCGGGGTCACCACCATGCACGCATGGCAAATGCGGGAGAAGCCCGGGCCGATCGAGAACGATCCGCTGGAATGGATCGAGAAACCCATCCCCTCGCCCGGCCCCGGTCAGGCGCTGATCCGCGTGCTCGCCTGCGGCGTGTGCCGTACCGACCTGCATGTGTCCGAAGGTGATCTGACGGCGCATCTGCCGCATGTGACGCCTGGCCATGAGGTGGTGGGTGAGGTCGTGGCGTTGGGTGCCGATCAGGGCATCGACATCAACGGCCAGCATACGCAGCTTCACGTAGGCGAGCGCGTGGGCGTGGCGTGGCTGCGTCACACGTGCGGCGAATGCGAGTTCTGCGTGGCCGGCAAGGAGAATCTGTGTCGGCATTCGCTGTACAACGGATGGGATGCGCACGGCGGATATGCGGAATACATGGTGGCTCCGGACGACTACGTGTATTCGCTGGAGGGGCTGTTGGGCGGCGAATCCACGGATGGCAGGACGGCTGCCGGCGGGACCGCATACGACAAACCGTCCTACACGTTGGAGACCGTGGCTCCATTGATGTGCGCGGGCATCATCGGCTACCGCGCATTGAAGCGCACCGGGCTGCTCGACGGCGTTTCATTCGCCGACATCGAATCCGGGCAGGCGCGTGAGCGCATCGCCGAGATCGTGGGGCATCGTCCGGCACTGGGGCTCTACGGCTTCGGCGGTTCGGCGCATATCACCGCGCAGGTGGCGCTGGCGCTTGGTATGCGCGTGCATGTGCTGACGCGCGGGCGTGATGCGCAGCGTCTGGCATTGAACCTTGGCTGCGCATCGGCGAACGATGCGTATGACCAGCCGGATGAGCCGCTGGATGCGGCGATCATCTTCGCGCCCGTCGGCGCGATCGTGCCGCCGGCGCTGGAGGCTCTTCGTCCCGGTGGCGTGCTCAGTCTGGCCGGCATCCATATGAGCGATGTGCCGCCGCTCAACTACGAGCAGCATCTGTTCCACGAGAAGGAGATCCGCTCGGTGGAGTCGAACACGCGGCAGGATGGGCGTGAGTTCCTCGCGTTCGCCGCCACGCATCAGATCAAGATCGATGCACACCCGTACCCGCTGGACCAGGCACAGCAGGCGCTCAAGGATCTCAAGGCAGGTGCATTCACCGGCGCAGCGGTGCTGATGCCCGTGTGATCACCAGAAAAATCGCACAACTGCAATGTAGCGATTTTGGACCCTGGCAATTCCAAGGGTCACAACTCTGTACATTGCAGTTGTGTGATTTTTCTGGGCGGCAATCACCTACCGAAGATCACAAACAAATATTCTCAGGCCATAAACAATCAGAAAATGACCGTGGAGATGGCGGTGAGGGACGCCAGAGAGAACAATGTGCTGACCAGTACGAGTCCCACCGCGTATTCCGGCATGTTTTTGGAGCGTCCGGCGAACATGGCGACGGTGGTCATGGTGGGCAGGCCGGAAATGAGCGACATCATCTGGATCATTTCGTGCGTGATCGGTAACGGCGTCATGGCGGCGAGCGCGGTCATGGCGAAGTAGAAGCCAATGGGGAATGCCAGCATCTTGACAACGAGACCCACATAGAGTTCGTAGCGTTTGAACACGCCCCACCATTTGGTGAGCGCGAACAGACCGCCGAGATAGAACAGCGACAGCGGTGTAGCCATCTGGCCGATGGTGTGCAACGGGGTGAGTACCATGGGCGGCACCTGCCAGTCGGCGATGATGATTACCAACGCGATAAGGATGCCCGCAATGGCCGGGTTGGCGAATCGGCGCAACAGCGCGAGGACCGGCGACGCGTGCGGCGACGGATGCGAACCGGAACCAGTTGCGGCCACGGGGTTTGCTGAGCCGGAGGTTCCCGCGGCTCCCGCGCCCGCAGTAGCGGCCGCCGCAGATGCCGCAGCCGCAGACTCCGCAGCCGCCCCAGCGCCCGCTCCCCCGCGCCCACGCTCCTTCACCGGCTCGCACAGCCACACACCGTACGTCCACAGCAACGCCTGATCGACGATAGACATGAGCACGATGAACAGCGCACCATGCTTGGGAAACAGTGCCAACACCAGCGGAATGCCGATGAATCCGGCGTTGCCGAAGATGAATCCCGCCTGGAACAGATGACTGCGACTGCCACGCAGGCGAATCGCCCATGCCACCACGGCAAACACGGCCATAAGCGATGCATACATGATCGCCGTGAGGAGCATGATCCCCCAATTGCCAACCAGCTCGGCGCGCGTGGTGCCGTCCACCGCGTTGCTGAACACCAGCAACGGGATGAGCACGCGCGTGAGCAGCATGCACATGCCGTCGAGCGTCTTCATGCCATAGAACCGCAGCCGCACGCATCCGTAGCCGATCATCATCATGATGAAGAAGCCGACGATCTGGCCGACCACGATCTCGAATTGCGACATGCTCCCCTCCTATTCCCGCGTATTCCCGCACTTTCCCGTGCATTCACGCGCTTTCCCGCGTATTCCTTTGGCACACCCCGAGCACCGGATGCCCACACGCCAACGGGCTCCCCTTGCGAGGGAGCCCGTGTCGATTCCGCGGTGATTCCGCGGTCAAATCCCGAGTCTGTTCTACTTGCGGGAGGAGACCTCCTCAGCCGCCCGGCGGGACCGATCCACCTTATTCATTGCGGTCTTGAGGTCCCGGTCCTCCAGATGCTGACGCCACTGGCAGAATCCGCCGAACACGATCAGCCACACGAGCGCAGCGATGGCCGAACCGCGCGTGTCCCCGGAGATGAACAGCGTGGCGAACACGAACACGAAGAACGCGATCGCGAGCGTATTGGTGAACTTGTAGACGGGCATCACATAGCCGTCGGCCATGAAATCACCGCTCACACGGTATCGGCGATGGGCCACCATCGTGAGCACGTAGATGAAGATGATCACGGCCGACGACGCGGACGAGAACAGCACGAACGCGCTCGACATCGACGGGATCGCGTTGATGATCGGCGACAGCAGAATCATCGCACCGGACACGAGGATCGCACGCGCCGGCACGTGGCGCTTGGACACCACACCAAGTCGCTGCATGGCGGGCGACGGCGAATCCTGCGCCAGCTGGTAGAGGTGGCGTCCGGCCGAGTAGAGCAGCGAGTTGAGTGCCGACGACGCGGCCGTGATCACCACGAAGAACACGAGCGCGGCGGCCCAGTCAAGACCGGCGTATTTGAACACCATGATGAACGGGGATGCGAACGAACCGTCCGAATTCGGCTGGAAGTTGCGCCACGGCACGATCACCATGATCGCCACGAGCGCGCCCACGTAGAAGATCAGCACGCGCAGGATGATCTCGTTGATCGCCTTGGGCAGCACCTTGCGCGGATTCTCGGTCTCGGACACGGTCACGCCGATGAACTCGATCATCTGGTAGGCGAAGAACACCATCTGGAAGCTCATGAGCAGGGCGAGCCATCCGTTGGGCGCGAGCGAAAATCCGTCGGTGATATTGGACAGGCTCACCTGACCGGCGGGACTGATGTGGTCGGAACCGGTGATCTGCACGGCCGGGTAATGGTAGCCGATCACCAGCATGACCACGGCGGTGGCGATCATGCCGCAGATCAGCGTGATCTTGATCATGGAGAACCAGAACTCGGCTTCTCCGAACACGTTCACCGCGATCAGGTTGATGCCCGACAGCGCCACGAGGAAGCACAGCTCGATCAGCCATTTCCATCCGGACAGGTCGATGCCGAACGTGTCGAAGAACGTGACGAAGTATGTGGACACGGCCGTGATCTCACTCATGCCGATCAGCACGAGCACGATCCAGTATGTCCAGCCGGCGAAGTGCCCCCAGCCACGGCCCAGATAACGGGTGATGAAGTTGATGAACGTGTGCTGGCTCGGATCGCGGTACATCATTTCGCCGATGGCGCGCATGAGCAGGAACATGATGATGCCCACGGCGATATAGACGAATATGATGCTTGGACCGGTGAGCGAGATCGATTTTCCCGAACCGAGGAACAGACCGGTTCCGATGGTTCCTCCAATGGCGATGAACTGCACATGGCGGTTTTTCAAACCGCGATTCATCTGATTTTCCGCGTCAAGTTCCTCGACGTCCTGCATACAACTCCTCATTTCCCGCCATCTCTGCGGTATCCGCAGCACGCTCCCGGCGCGACGCGATGGCTCGCAATACGGCAATTGCTTTAGATTACAAAACCGACGGGAACTTTATGTAACGGAATCGATGAATGTGGACGCCGGGAACGGATGAGGACGAGGACGCCGATGATGCGCGAACGGCACAAGGACAAGGTCACGCGCCGGGGAGGATTGCGGAGTCCTCGGAACCGGCGGAGCCCACGGGTTCCGCGGAACCTGCAGGCCTTGCGGTGCTGCCGCGCACCTCGAGCGTGTACGGATCCTCGGGAACGGCACCGACCGTTTCGCCATCGATCATGGCGAGCAGCAGACGTCCGGCCTTCTTGCCGATGGAACGAACGTCACGGTGCAACGCGGTGAGTGGCGGAACGGAGGAGCGGCATGCGGCGGAGTCGTCCCAGGAAATGAGGGAGATGTCGTCCGGCACGGCAAGACCGCAGTTCTGCACCGCATCGAGTCCGCCCAGAGCTTGGGAATCGCCATCGTAGACGATGGCGGTGGGACGGTCGGCGAAGCCGAGGAACATGATGGTCAGGCGCGCGCCGTCCTCGCGGGAGTATTCGCCGTGCAGACAGTCGCAGCGCATGCCGAGTTTGGCACACTCGTCCATGGTGGCGCTGTCGCGGATGAGCGTATGCATGTATTGCTCGGGGCCGGCCACGCGAGCGATGTGCGTGTGGCCGAGTTCGTGCAGGTGACGAACCACGGTGCGGGCGCCGTCGGCATCGGTGCTATATAAGGTGGGCAGACCGCGCGTGGTCTGCTCCTGCGCAAGGAAGAGCACAGGAACGTTCGGATGGCTGCGGAACAGATCGAGTCGCGGATCGTCGAATTCCACGCCCAGAACCATGTGGGCGTCCACGCGGCCGGATTCGATCCAGTCGCGGTGGATGCGGCATGCGGCGGACGCTCCCCCGGTGGTCATACGCAACGTAATCGAATAGTCGACGGATTCGAGCACACTGCTCAGACCGGCCAGACATTCCATGTTGTAGTTGCCGGAAGCGAATTCGTCGGTGTCGTGCATGAGCAGAACCACGCCGATCGATCGCGTACGCGAATCGGACAGCGATTTCGCCGCACTGTTGGGACGCCATCCCATGCTTTCGGCAACACTGAGCACTTTGGCGCGGGTTTTCTCGGAGACGCCTTTCTTGCCGTTCAACGCGTACGACACCGCGCTCGTCGACACTCCTGCGGCCTTGGCCACATCGGCGATGGTGATCGTGGATTTTGACGCGCCCATCTCAGTCCCTGCCATTCAACTTAACCAGTACAGTCGTACGCAATACTAACATCGGCCGGGGTGAGACGGGCGCGCCATCGATTATGGTTACGTGTTGTCACACATAGTGACGGCAATCAGTCAGTTACGGCGTCGCGCGTAACGCAGTCCGAAACCGATACCGGCGGCCGCGAGAGCAACGAGTACGAGTCCGACCACTGCGGAGCCGGTGCGCACCAGACCTGTGAAGGGACGTTTGGCGCTGTCTGCAACAGTAGCGGGGGCGGGCGTCGGCGTTCCGGAAGGATGCGGGTCGGCCGACGGCGACGACGTGGCGCCCGGTTCGGGCACGTTGCCGTTGCCGCCTTCACCGTCGTTGTCGCCGTTGTCGCCGTTGTCGCCGTTGCCATCGTCGTCACCGGAATCAGGCTCACCAGCGCTCCAGTGGATCGAATCGATCACAATCGTGCCGGTACGGTGACGGGTGGCACCGTTCGGCAACGGTTCGAGGTCCTGATCGCCGTCGTTGAGATACAGCGAAAACGCGCTCACCGATGCGAGCTTGGCGGAGTCGAGCACAGCACCCTTGTTTGCAGTGTCCCACGGTGCGGTGGTGAAGTCTGCCAGTGGGATGCTGACCATGCCGGAGCGCTGCTGCTCCAGCAACGGGTAGGCTTCGAACGTCACGCCGCCGGCCTGCAGCTGCACTACGAACTTGTGGGCGGAACCATCGGATTCGAGGTACAGATTGAGATGATCGTATGCCGACCAGTCACGGGTGGCTCCGAGCACGAGCGATGCGCCCATGTAGCCGGGGGCCTTGTCGAAGTCGTAGTCGATTTTCAGCGCGTTAGCACCGGTGGCTCCCGCCTTGATCGCGGCTTCGTCATTGGCACGCAGTGCGATGGCCGAGGAGCTCGCATTCGCCACGGAGTAGGAGGCACGCAGTTCGGCGTCATCCACGTAGGCGTCGTAGTTGTCGACCACGTCGGCGGCTTGTTCTGGTCGGGCGCCGAGCACCACTACGGTCTGATCAGTCAACGTACCGGCGGCGGTTTCTACGGTGAGATGCAACGTGGCCTTCTCGTTGGCGAGGAGTTCGGACGGCACCTGCCAGGTGCCAGTCATGTAGAGTCCTCCGTTCGCACCGTCGGCGGTGAGTTCATGCCGGTCGGCGTCATCGTTGACGGTGAACCACGCCTTACCGGCAGTGGTTCCCTCGACACGCGCATATACGGTCAGGGCACCGTCCTCTTCACGGGATCCTTCCGTGGGCGCGACAATACGGGCCGCTGCGACACGCGAGGCGGCCGTATAGGTGCCGGAATAGTCGGCGATGCGGCCGGATGCCAAAGCGATCGCCGGATCAGCGGCGTACTTCGTATAGTCGTCGCCGAGCGCGGTACCCTTGCGCGGGATGTAGGTGGCGTAGGACGAGCCGCTGCCGCCGAAATCGGCCCATGTCATCATGTAGGCGATGTGCCGCGCATTCTGGTCGGCGGTGATGCCGTTCAGCAGTCGGGTGAACCACTGCGTGTCGGTGTCGTTGCCGTCTTCGGCGATCATCTTGTTGGATCCCCGCCCGAATTCGGTCATGGCGACGGGCTTGCCCTTCTGTTCACCCAGCTTGGCGATGGCAGCGAGGTCTTTCACCACGTTGCCCACCCATTCGCTGGAATCGTTCACGTCGCCGCTGTCGTAGGCGTCGTAGCCGAGTACATCCACGTAGTCATCACCGGGGTATGTTTCCAGATAGGTGCCCAGATCGCCGCCGAACGTGCCGTTGGGCGAATAGGAGAACAGCAGGTTGTGCACACCCTTGACCTGGGTGAGGTAGTCGACGATGTACCGATACAGTTCCCTGTATTCGTCGCTGGTGGCGTGCGTGGCACCCCACCAGAACCATGCGCCGTTGTTCTCGTGAAGCGGACGGTAGACGATTGGAATGAGTGTGCCGTCGTCGCGTTTCGCTCCGTTGGCGAGGTCGGCGATGCGATCGAGGTAGTCGTTGATGGCGGCTTGGCTGTCGCCGCCGGGCAGCAGCCGGTCCACGGCTTTGGTGGTGTCGTTGAATGAGCCGCCTGACACCGGGTTGTACCAGTGCGCGGAGAGTGTCGTCATCGCCCCGAGGCTGTCAGCTTGACGGATCTTGCCGTCAAGAATGGCGATGTTGTTGGTCTGGCAGGTGATGTCGCACGAATCATTCTCCCTGATGCCGGGTCCTTCGTAGCCGTAGATCGACAGGGTGTCCATTCCCCAAACAGATGGGTATTTTCCTGTGAGCGCGTAGATATCGGAGCCGGTGCCCTGATTTTCCTCGTCGGTGGATACCGCGTAATCATTGGCGTGCTGTTGACCAGTCATGATCGTGTCGGCGTCGCGCAGTTTGGCGAACAGTGTCTTGGTTTCCGCAGTGGCGTCACGGTCCACGATGGCCACCGTGCCAGCGTGATCCGCAGTTGCCGCGATTGCCGAGTCAGCCGTCGTCATGGCATATGCACCTCCAGTCATCACCATACCGAGACACGTGCACACTCCGGCAATACGCCGCCAGAGTCCGCGTCCTTCAACTCCCTTATGTATATGCATTTGATCCATTGTCATCAACGATGATTTTCCTTCCTAGCGGCTTGCTGCACTGCATTACTGAACCGCTTAATCATCATTGTATGCGCACCAAACATCCCCGTTTATGGACCTGATATGTTCAGCAAAATATCGATCGCTTTCTTCATAAAACTATGTATATTTGTCGTCAATTTATCATTTTCGCAAAGATTGCACTTAACCGCTTCACAAAATGAGGGTTTTCGAGTACAGTGCTGTATATCGATCATGGAGGTGCACGATGACGTCACGGACGACGATGCCGCGAATTCCGGCGTTACCAACGGTTCGCCGTCGCGACGACGAACGCATCGAAACACAGGGATCATCCGCGTCGCCGAAGACCGCCGCCGCTCTGGCGGACGCTCGACGCTCCCGCATCGCCATACTGCGCGCACTGCCCGCCGGTCAACGCTGGAGGTACTTCCGCGACCAGCTGCTCGCACGCGCACTCGCCGGCATCGCGATCATCGCAACCGTCGTGTTCCTCGCCGTGCACATGCTCACGCCCGCCCCCGCGCCCGCACTCTACGTGGCGGTCATCGACGGCGCAATCGACACGACCAAGGCATCCAGCCTCCAATCCGAAGCCGCACAGGCGATGGGACTCCCCGAGGGCCGCGAATCCGGCATCGTCGTCGATGCCTACTTCGACCTGGGCAAGGACGGACTCAGCAAACTCCAGACCATGCTCGGCAACGGCGAAATCGACGTGATCATCGCCGACCATGACGACTTCGCCACGCTCGCCGGATACGGCTACATGACCGACCTCGACCACGCACTCACCGGCGAGCAGCGCGCCGCACTCGATGCGGACATCGTCACATTCCCCGGATTCGACGACCGCGACACCGACGACCCCGACTACAACGGGTCCGGCCGCGGCGCAAGCGAACCGTTCGGCGCAAAGATCGACGGACTCGCACAATGGGCCTCGATCACCGAACCCACCACGAATCCCAACACCGACACCTACGTTGGACTCGCCCAGGAATCCGGCAACCTCGCCACCGCGCAGCGATTCATCGACTACCTGCGAGGATGACGACCGGTACGGGTCGCACCCGTCAGACCATCCACCCGATTCACCCGATCCACCCGATTCGTCAAGGAGTAATCATGAAGGCATTCGCACAAGGCAGCGCATACAACGACGTCATGTCCACCATCGGCGACCTCGCCATGGTCAACGTGGCATGGGCGGTCTGCTGTCTGCCAGTGGTCACCGCCGGCGCCTCCACCGGCGCGCTATATGATGTGGCCCGTGCCATCCACGACGGTGACGACGCCCACGTATTGCGCCGGTTCGCCGCCGCATTCCGCCGACGCATCGGCACCTCGATCGGCATCACCGTCATCATCGGCGCCTTCTGGGCGCTGGCGTTGTTCGACCTGTGGTATCTCACCCACGGCCTGACGAACATCGACATCGCCTCCCTCGCCTACGGCATCTGCGCCACGGTGATCGCGTTGGTCGCCGCCGGACTCGGTTTCGTCTTCCCACTCATGTCGCGCAGCGACCGCGGTGCAGGCGCGCAGATCCGCCGATCGTTCGCCGTGGCGATCGCCCATCCGCTCGTGGCGCTCGCCATACTCGCACTCAACGCGTTGCCGTTCATCGTGGCGATGATCGCGCCCGGTGGCCCGGTACTCGCCGGTACGCTGTGGGGCATCGTGCTCACCGGCTGCACAGCGTGGGTCGTAATCGCGCTGATGAAACGCTCCGATATCATCGACTGAACCATCAAAACGTCCTGCCGCTCACGTTAAGCCATCCCCACCATTGGGGATGGCTTTCGTCGAAACGCTGTCGGTTTTTGAAGACGGCGTGCTCTGCCAGAACATGCGGACACAGGCACCGTCCGAATATTCGATGACAACCGCAAGTGCGCCCACCACGACTGCGGCTGAAAAACCGAATGCCCCCGCGCACAGTCAGACGGCGACTTCGACACCGACGCCATCGCCGACCGGCGCTGAGGAACCGCGCACAATCAGGTCGTCGGCGACCTCGGCATGCGGCTGCACCGTTCGTCCTTCGGCAAGGTCGATGAGCATACCAGCCGCCTTGCGTCCGCGTGCCACCACATCGCGATTCAACGCAGTGACACCTGGCGAGCTCATTCTGCACATGAACGAGTCATCCCATGAAATGATCGACAGGTCGTCGGGCACTCGCACCCCCATGGATGCGGCGGCCTTCAGCGCGGCCAGTGCCATCACATCACTGTCGTACACGATCGCGCTGGGTGGCTGCGGCAACGACAGCAGCCGTCTGGTGCAACGGTCGCCCGACTCCGGCGAATAATCCGCATGCAGGCACAGGTAATCCATGCCAAACGCCGCGGACTCCTCACGGAAGGCGTTGTCGCGGATGAACGTATGCCCCATCTGTTCGGAGCCCGCCACACGGGCGATCCGCCGATGCCCGAGTCCATGGCAGTAGTCCACCACCAGGTGCGTGGCGGCACGACCGTTGTCGGACAACGCCGGCAGTCCGCCGGACAACGATTCGTCGCACAGCAACAGCACCGGCATGCGGGGATGCTCGCGGAACAGTTCGATGCGCGGATCCCCCAACTCCACGTTCATGAGTAGCACCGCGTCCACGGCACCGGCGGCGACCCACTCACGCAGCACCGCCAACTCGTGCCGGCGGCTCGACGACGAACGCACTAGCAATGAATATCCGGCCTTTTCGAATTCCGCGGTAAGACCGGCGATGAGTTCCATCGTGTACGACTCGATCGACAGCACGGCCGTATCGTAGGTGAGCACCAGGCCGACCGTACGCGTGCTGGCGTCGGACAGCGCCTTGGCCGCACGGTTCGGCCGCCACCCCATGCGCGACGCCACGGACAGCACCTTGTCGCGAGTCTGCTCGGAAACACCAGCCTTGCCGTTAAGCGCATACGACACGGCGCTGTTGGATACGCCGGCGGCCTTGGCCACGTCGGATATGGTCACCTTTGATTTCATGGGTTCTCCTCGTCGGATGGAAATCAGATGGAAAACGGAAGCCGGCGAATATTGCGAATACGCCGGATACGATGATGCCGCGGGACGCGTTTCCCGCGGCATCATTGACGGAGCCGTTCGGTTCGACCGACCTCACTCCTTGACGGCACCGGCGGCGATGCCGTTGTAGATCTGCTTCTGGAAGATCAGGAACAGGATGAGCATGGGCAGCAGCGTGATGATCACGCCGGCGCAGATCAGGTTGTACTTGCTGCCCTGCGGGCCGGTGAACGAGTACAACGAGATGGCTACCGTACCCAATGTCGATTTGTCTTGAAGGTACAGATTCGCGGCATAGTATTCGTTGTACACGCCCACGCCCTTGAGGATCAGGCAGGTGACGATGGCGGGCTTGAGCAGCGGCAGCAGGATCTTCGCATACACGGTGAAGTAGGAGCAGCCGTCCATGATCGCGGATTCGTCAAGCGAGACGGGGATGTTCTCGAAGTACTGGATGAACACGTAGATCGAGATCACGTCGGTGCCGCACATCATGATGATGTACCCCCACAGCGTGTTGACCATATGCAGGTTGGTCATGATCTTGTACATCGAGACTTGCATTGCGATGCCGGGCAGCAGTGCGGCCACGGTGAACAGGGCGCGGATCGCGGTGTTGCCGGGGAACTGAAAACGGCTGAGCACGTAGGCGAGCTGCGTGCCGATCAGCGTGGTGATGATGAGCACGAACACAAGCACGATCGCCGAATTGCGGAACGCCACGGCCATGTTCGACAGCCGGAACGCGTCGAAGTAGTTCTGGAAGTTCAGCCAGTTTTCCGGCATCTGCATGACGGACGTGTTCTGGTATTCCTTCTCGGTCTTGGCGGCCGTCACGAAGCAGCTGACGACGGGCAGCAGGAACCAGAAGGCGCAGAACACCAGGCTGAAGTACTTGAGGAAGATGAAGAACCAGACCTTGGCGTTGTAGAAGAACGTCTTCCAATAATCGGCGTTGGAGACCTGACCACGTGCGGCGCGGCGTGCCTCGGACCGGGTTGCGGATTTCACGGCGTTCATCACGCCACCTCCTTGGCTGATGCCGCGTCGGACGCGGCCGGGGACGAATTACGGAACAGCGGGGCCTTGCCTGCGGCCACGCGCTGGCGACGGCGCTGCGCCTTCTTGGCCTTCTTGCGGGCCTTGGCCACGCCGTCGTCGGCGTCGCGGAACAGGTAGTTGAAGAACAGCTGCTGCAGCATGGCGCAGATCAGGATGATGACGAGCAGGACCACGGCCATGGCGGATGCGAGGCCCACCTTCTGGTTGACGTGGGCGAGGCGATCCATGAGCACGAAGTATGTGGCGGTGCCGTTGGCGCCAGAGGTGATCACGTACGGGCCTTCGAAGGCGGAGAGCGAACCGGTGATCGCGAGGATCACGTTGAGCACGAGGATCGTCTTGATGCTCGGCAGGATGATGTGGCGGAACTGCTGGAACTTGTTCGCGCCGTCAAGCTCGGCCGCCTCGTACAGCGATCCGTCGATCGACATCATCGCACCGATGAACAGGATCACCGTCTGGCCGAGGTAACGCCAGATGGAGGCACCCACCAGCGACCAGTTGTTGATCGACTGGTCCATGAGCCAGTAGGGCAGGTGGTTGAGATCGAAGCCACACCATTGCAGTACGGTGTCGAACACGTAGCCGCGAGTGTAGAAGAACTTGAAGATGAAGCCGACCGCGATGCCGTTGATCAGGTAGGGGAAGAAGAACGCGCCCTTGAAGAAGTTGCCGGCCTTCACCTTGAAGCTCAGGATGGTGGCCAGATACAGGGCGAGCGCCACCTGAATGAGCGCGCCCACCGCGTAATAGAGGCTGAGCTTGAGCGAGGAGAGGGTGTCGGGGCGGGTGAACACCTGCACGTAGTTGTCGAGGCCCACCCAGCGGGGCGTGCCGATGTACTTCATCTTGTAGAAGCTGTAGCTCACCATGCTGCCGAAGGGCAGGTAGGTGAACACGATGAGGAGGGTGAGCGGAATCGCGCAGAAGGCCACGATGATCAGTGCCTTGCGCCAGTCCCTGGGCTTGTGGTTTTCGGGAACTGCGGCGTATGCCGTCGCATCCATTGTTGTCGTCGTCATGACGTGCTCCATGTTGCCGATGCGGCCGACTCAGCCGCCGTTTGTCGGATGTGTGTGGGGATGTGTGGGAAGGAAGGTGCGCGCCTGGTGTCCCTGGCGCGCACCTCGGCTGGTGTATGCGTGTGACTGGCGGGGCGGAGACCCCGCGTCGCCTTACTCGGCGGTGGTGTACTTCACGTCCACGCCTTCGGTGTCAAGAGCGGAGTTCCACTGCTGGTTCCATTCCTTGACGATGTCGTCGTAGGACTTGGTGCCGTTGGCAGCGGCCTCGATCACGGCCTGCAGGCGGGAGCTGCCGTCGGCGTTGATGGCCAACTCGGAGTCGGAGTTGAGGTCGTTGAACAGATCCTCTTCGCCGTCCACGGAGGGCTCGTCCTCAAGGAAGGTCACGTCGTTGAAGTGCTCGTACACGGACGGCAGTTCGTCGTCGCCCTGCTTGACGGGGATGCCGCCTTCGTTCATGGCGTAGCCGGACTTCTCGGTCATCCACTTGACGAAGATCATGGAGGCTTCCTAGTTCTCCTTGGAGGAGTCCTTGTTGATGCCGTAGGCGTAATCGGCGGAAGAGGAGCTGTACTGCTTGCCGTCCACGGTGATCGGGAACGGCATGTAGGCCACGTTGTCGGGGTTGTCGCCGGCGGACTTGATCTGCGCCACGGCCCAGGCGCCGAGCACCATGGCACCGTATTCACCGTTGTTGAGCTTGGCCTTGCTGGTCTCCCAGTCGGTGGTGGAGTAGTCTTCCTCGGTGAGATCGTTGGCCACGGCGTCGTACAGCACCTTGTACACGTTGTAGGGGTGGGTGCCGTCGCCGGGATCGGAGAACGGGTTCTTGGTGTGGAGCAGCTTCTGGTTCAGGTACTTGGCATCGCCGGTGGAGGTGGCGCCGATGTAGGCGTCCCACGCGGTCATGGTCCAGCCGGCCGCGTAGTTGGTGTACATCGGCGTGACGCCCGGCTCCTTGTCCTTGATGAGCTTCAGATCGTTGATGAACTCGTCCGGGGTCTTGGGCAGGTCGGTGATGCCGGCGTCGGAGAACACCTTGGTGTTGTAGACGACGCCCATGCCGTTGCCTGCGCTGGGCACGCCGTACGTCTTGCCGTCGTAACGCTGGTTGGTGGCGTACTTGATCTCCTTCTTCATGTCGTCGAGCGAACCGTAGGGCAGGAAGTAGGTGCCGAGTTCGGATGCGTCGACGGCGGGGATCATCATGATGTCGCCCCAGTCGCCGCCCTGCAGGCGGGTGAGCGCGTCACTGGCGTAGTTGGAGCTGGTCTGCACCTCCACCTTGATGTTCGGGTAGACCTTGTTGAACTCCTTGATGTAGGCGTCCCAGTTGGTGCCCGGGTAGGTGGCCTGCGCCATGTCGGTGCGGTGGTTGAACAGCTTGATGGTGGTGTTGAGATCCTTACCGGTCTCACCCAGCTTGATCTCCGGGTAAGTGAGATCGGTGGCCTCGCCGCTGGCGCTGCCGCCGCAGGCCGCGAGGCTGATCAGACAGGCTCCGGCGACAACCGCCGCCGAGATCTTCTTCAGTACGTTCATGATTCCGTTCCTCTCAATCGCTGAGACGTGTCGGGGCCGTCACTGGCCTCGCCAATTCACGGGCGATATCGTCAATGAACCGCTTGCGTGAATAGTCAAACCCTGCGTTTTGTTCAGTGCTTGACTTGATTGCTCTTACTTTAAGTCATGTTTTTCAGTATGTCAACCGATTAAGTAAAGTTGCGCTCACGCCACGTCGATAGCTTCACCCCAGCCCACAGCCCCACACACTACCCGGATCGCAACAGATCGTTGATTTTTCAATATTTTATGACCTCAGCACACAATCCGACCCTTCAATAAAAACTCGACGACACGCCGAAATCGCATCACAGTAATGTATGATTTTCCTTAAACGGTTAATGCATTGATTTGACAAGCTCAGAGCCTTGAAAGGGGTTCGGCATCACTGGCGGACCAATGTCACCCCGGACCTGCGCATTCGGTTTCAAGGTTTTCGAAGGAGAACGAACATGACAGCGTCAATCATCACCGGTCCCGCGCCGGGCAGTTCACTCACGGACACGGACGACACGACCGCCGCACAGACCGAGGAGACGGACCGCAGCCCCCGCAATGCGCGTACGCATTTCACTGTGGCGGCGGTGTTCTCGGACCACATGGTGCTGCAACGACACCGTCCGATCGCCGTATTCGGCACCGCAACGCCGGGGACACCCATCACGGCGAGCATCCTTCCCTCCCCGCCGTCCGAGAGGAACGCAATATCCCACGCACCATGCTGCACGCCCCAAGAAACGGCCACGGTCAGGACCACGACGGAAGGACGCTGGCTGGTGGCGCTGCCCGCCATGGGAGCCTGCGCCGCACCGCACCGCCTCACCGTGACGGACGGCACGGAAACGGTTCAGTTCGACGACGTCCTCATCGGCGAGGTCTGGCTGGCCGGAGGACAAAGCAACATGGAACTCGAACTGCGCAACAGCCTGCACCCCGAGGCTGCAGTCGACAATGCGCACGACCCGCTGCTGCGCTTCTACAATACCCCCAAAACCGGCGCTGTCGACGAGCGTGCGGAACGCAAGTCCGGATGGTCCGTCTGCACGCCGCAGTCCGCAGGCGTCATGTCTGCCGTTGCCTATTATTTCGCCAACCGACTGCGCGCCGAACTCGCCGGAACGACCGAAGTCACCATACCCGTCGGCATCGTGGACTGCTATATCGGTGGCACATCGATCACCTGCTGGATGAGCCGCCAACGTCTGGAAACATCCGCGGCCGGACGCGAATATCTGAACCGGTACGACGATCAGGTGGCAGGCCGGGATCTCGACGCGATGCGCTACGACTGGACCACCTGGCAGACCAATTTCAACGCGTGGAACGCGAACATCGACGCCGCGCGAACCGCCGACCCCGATGTCACCTGGGAGACGCTGAACGCCCAGTACGGTGAATGCCCGTGGCCGCCGCCGATGACCCCGTTCAGCCAGTACCGCCCATGCGGGGCCTTCGAAGCAATGGTCTCGCGCGTGGCCCCCTACACCGTGCGCGGCGTGATGTGGTATCAAGGCGAAGAGGATGAAGCCTACTGCGAGCGCTATCGCACACTGCTCGGCGACATGATCGACGAATGGCGCGGCCTGTGGAATGACCGGCTGCCGTTCCTGATCGTGCAGCTGCCGCGCTGGATCGCCAAAAGCGAGGCCGACGCCGGACGGGACGTCATGCATTGGCCGGTCATCCGCGCGGCGCAGATGGACGCCGCCCACACCATACCCGACGTGCATACCGTGGTCACCCTGGACTGTGGCGAATTCGACAACATCCATCCGCTTGACAAGAAGACGGTGGGCGATCGTCTGGCCGCCATGGCGTTGCGTCGCGTATACGGCAATGGCGACAATGGCGACGAGAGCGACAATGGCATGTTCACCGGCAACGGTCCGGTGGTCGACGGACCGGAATCCACCGCATGTGTCCGCGCTGACGGAAACGGCATGATCGTGATATTCCGTCATGCCGACGGACTGCATTTCGGCCATTACAACGGTGATGACCTCGGCATCAATCGCGATGACGTCGCACTGGGGTCGCCGATTGATACGGCCGAACTTCCTGCCGATGCTTCCGGTTTCGCATTGTCAGGCGGCGACGGAGTCTGGCATGCGGCATCGGCGCGTATTCTGGCCGACGATGAGCACGACAGTGGCAGCGGAAACGACGCCGGACGCAGACGCGTACAGGTCTGGTCGACGGCGGTGCCCGAGCCCTGCGCCGTACGCTACGGCTGGTTCAGCTGGGGCCCCGCGCCCTTGTTCAACGACGCCGGGCTCCCGGCCGAACCGTTCACGCGCGAACGCTAAGACACGCTTCAGAAAGGAAACCCATGGTCAACGCAGAGTCCCAGCCCATCAGTATGAATCCTGCGCTTATGGACGCGACCCGTTCGACGCACGCCGATGATGCGCTCCCCCGCCGCGTTCATATCCTGCCGGACGATCCGGCATTGCGGTATACGGGTCGTGTGGATTTCGACGATCCGCAGCGTCCGGTACTCATCTACCCGTATACACTGATCGAATTCCGGTTCTTCGGCACGTCACTGCGCATGCAGCTCATCAATCGTCACAACTACTGGGAGAACGCGATCGGCGTGGTGATCGACGGCTGCCAGCGGAAGGTCGATATTCCATGCGACGACCGTGAAACGGAAATCGTGCTGGCCGACGGTCTGACGCCGGTGACGCATACCGTCACGGTGTTCAAACGTCAGGACGCCTGCCATCATGTGGAGCTGCTGGGATTCACCGTGGACGGCACGAATGTCGGGGTGCAGGTGCTGCCTCCGGCCGCCCCGCGACCACGGCTGCGCATGGAGGTGTACGGCGATTCGGTGTCGGCCGGCGAGGTGGCCGAGGCGGTGCATTGCTGTGGCCGGATCGACCCGGATGACAACAACGGGCAGTATACGAACGCCTGGTATTCGTATGCGGCGTTCGCGGCGCGCGAGCTCAATGCCGAACTGCATGACGTGGCACAGGGCGGCATCGCACTGCTGGACGGCACCGGCTGGTTCAACGGCCCCGACTATGTGGGGCTGGAGGATACGTACGACAAGCTGGAATACAACCCGACGCTCGGCGATTCCAAGCCGTGGGATTTCAACCGGTTCATCCCGCATGTGGTCGTGGTGGCCATCGGGCAGAACGACAGCAATCCGATCGACGTGATGGCCGACGACTACGATGGCGAGGCGGCCGTGACATGGCGTGATCATTATCGGATGTTCGTGGAACGGCTGCGCGAAATCTATCCGGATGCGCTGCTGGTGCTGTCCACCACCATCCTGTGTCATGACGCGGCGTGGGATCGGGCGATCGACGACGTATGCCGGGCCATCGACGATCCGAGGATCCTGCATTTCCTGTATGAGTCCAATGGCACGGGCACTCCCGGACACATTCGCATCCCCGAAGCCGAGCGCATGGGACACGAACTGGCCTCATTCATCGCCGATCATCTGCCGGCCGACATTCGGTAACGTCGTTTTCGCCACGCTGGCGTAGACGGCGGTGTCGTTGCGTAGTTGGGCGATCTCGCGTTCCAACGCGTCAATGCGTTTTATCTGATACTCGATCAGACGTTCGCGGTAATCGGGTTCGCCCCAATCCCACATATGCGTGGTGGCCTCGCCACGAACCGCGCGCGCCACGGCGGTTCGGCGAATGCGTCGCACATCCTTGGCAGACAGCAGATTGCTCTCGCGAGAAGTCGCGTCGCAATCCGGGCCTTTGCAGTCTGCATCAGCACAGTTCGTGTCAGCGCGATCCATGCCAGCGTAATCCGTGCCGTCTCGATTGGGGCAGATGCCACGATGCGTTACGCCCTCCAACGATTCGGTATGGCTGGCGTATGCCATGACTCCGGCATCATCGTCACGATGATCGACGTTGACTTGCCCGACGATGCCATACGCGAGATGTCCAAACCCGGCAGCCTCGATCTCCGCGTTCCCGAACTCGGCATCCGCGTGCCCCGACTTCTCGATTCCGGCGCTCGTGGGCCCGACAATGGATGGCCGACCGACATCCGTCTGCATATTCCCGACGTGGGAATGGAATCCATAGGATTCCCCTATACCCCGCGGGGCGTCCACTCCGGCCGGCCCGGTCATCGGCGGCTCGTTCCCCGTCGGGCCGTGCATGATCTCGTCCATGCCGTCACCCGGCACAGCTTCGGCGTACGGCTGAGTACCATCACACGGATCAACACCACCATCCGGGCCGGCATGCCGCGCATGGACCTGCTTGGACAGTCGCCGACGGATCTCCTCCGATTCGCACCAGCGGGCGAAACACCGGTCGATGCGCTTGCGACCCACCAGTTCCGGATTGAGACCGGCCTCGCGAAAGATCGCGGTCGGGGATTCGCCGTTGAGATATCGGGTGATGCACGCGTATTTGAATTCGTCGGTGTACAGAATGCGTTCGGCACCGACATGGTATACGGCCGGCAATGAATTGAGATATTGGCGTTCCTCAGTGGTGAACATGATGACCTCCTTTGGTCGGTGGCGCCCATCCCGATCATCGTCGACCGGGGCGAGCGCCCTCTGTTTTTTCTACATATCGCTTCGCTGCAACGCCCGGATGCGAAGGCCCAGGACGACCGCACCGGCTACAAGCAGCGCCACGATAGGCGTGAGCATCACGACTCCGGCCGCACCGGTCTTCGGCAAGGCCGACACATTACGTACGTTGCCGACGATGTATTCGAAGGTGGGTGCCGAATCCGCGTCGACGACATCGCCCGTCGTATCGGTTCCTCCGGCCGCGTCGCCGCCGGCGCCACCGGTTCCCTGCGTCACCAGCTTCCACGAATCCCCTGCGGGGGCGCTAAACGTCACGGTCGTCAGATGATGATCGCCCCACGCGGTCGTCCCGTCCGGCCGGGTACTGGAATCCTGACGATAGTCGGCGGTGATGGCGAAGCTGAATTCGGGAAGCACGGCACTCTGATACCCGTCGGGGGCCTGCGTTTCCGTCACGGTATAGGACCCGGCGTCCAATCCGGTCAGTCCGTCGATCAGCCCGTCGTCGTCGGATACGAAAGTCTTGGCATCGGCCGCATTCTGCGTGTACCGCCATCCGACGGATGACGATTCACCCTCTTTGCCGTCCTGTTCGCCATTGCCGGCACCATCAGCCACACCCGCCGGACCGTACTCCTTGAGATATCCCCGTTCGGCCGACCTCACGATGAACTTCGCCCCCGCAAGCGGCCGATGCGTGCCAAGATCAACCTTGCGCAAACGGAAACGAAACGTGTAGACGTTCACTTCGCCGCCGGGCACGGTAATTCGGTCGGTCAGGTCTTCGGGATTATGCGAGTAGGTCAGATCCACCTTGTTCGGGTTGGCCTGCGGTCGGTTCGGCTCGGATACGACGGCGTTGTCGTTCAGCGTGGCGGTGATCGTCACGACCACGTTCGCGCCTTCCCGCAACGGCTGGGTTCCTTCGTTCTGATTCACGTAATTGCCCAGATCAATGGCAATCTCCGTGGCGGGTTTCCCGATCACGGCGTCGGGAACCTGACCTCCCGCGCCCTGTCGGGACTCGTACACGGTGTCACGCACGCTGACCGTGTAGTCGCCCGCGCCGCCGTTAGTTGATTCCGTCAGCGCCGTCTCCCCGACCTTCACCGCAACGACTTTGCCGTAGGTCAATCCGTGACTCATGGTGTCGATGATCTGATAGACGCGACCGGTGGACGCATACCCGGTGTAGATGGGTACGGTCGATGTGATTTCGTAGTAGATGGTGTCGCCGACGCCATAGTCGGGTTCCGGTTGCGGACGACCGTCGGGGTCGACGATCTGTTTGTGGATGGGAACGGACTGGTTCTTGAGGTTGATCACGCCGTCGGCAAGTGTTGTGGATGCATCGGCTTCGGCATCCCACACCTCGAGTCTGGTGCCCACCACCATACGGATGGAATTGGTCCATGATTCGGAATCGTCTGACGACCCGGAATCGTTCGGATCGCTCGCATTGTTCCGTTCCGCGTTGTGCTGGACTGTGGCATCGACGACCAGATACAGTCCGGGTTGCAGACCGTCGATGGTGACCGTGACCTTCTCCCCGGTGGCGACGATGGTGTCGTCATTCGCGGTGACGGATGCGGGAGTGCCGAGTTCGTTCGGATCGAGAGCGATGGCGAATGATCGGGTGAGCCCGGTCCAGGGTGAGGCCGTGACCTGATCGAGTCGCCCCTCGACCTGTACCGCCCAGGCGAGAGGATCCCCTCCGACGTCGGGGTTATATGCCGGATTGGCTTGTGCCATGGCGTTTTGGATATTTCGGTAGGCGGAGGCCGGTTCGGTGATGGTGTCCAATCCCGCCGAGCTGGAGTTCGCCAATGTGGTGTATGTTCCCAGCTGGTAGGCGGCGAACGTGTGCCCGCGAATCTGCGCGCTGGTGTCGGCGGTGATGGTGATGGACGTGCCCGTGACCGGATGATTCTCGGTCGCGTCCGGCACCGGAGCGGCGGCCGCAGACGGAATTCCCCAGCCGGGCATCGTCAAGCCTGTCATCACCATCGTTGCGGCGACAATGCCGACGATACGTGTGACGATCTTCGAGAGATGCACACGCTTCGTTGCGTGTGCACGACCTGTTGCATTCATGACAGTCTTCATGAGTGTCTCCTTTCATTGCTGATCGCTGATCACGTACGGTATGGGCGTCTGAGCAACGCCGCGATGATGCGGGATTCGCCGGCCAGGATCAGCAGAATGGTTCCGATCAGCACGCATTGCACCAAGGCACCGCTGCCACCGGTCAGCGGCAGTTCAACCACGGAAGGATGATTCGTCGCGGTGGCCACGCAGATCGGCAACGTCGACGCGGTCTCAATGACGGCATGTGGATCCTTCGTGACGGTTGCGCATCCGGTCACCACATCGGAACCGATCGCACTATTGCCGTCAACCCCGGCGTTCCCGTTCCCGGCATCGTCAGCGGATTGGTCGGCAAGACTGATCACGCCATTGTGAACGGTGACGAGCATCCATACGTTCTTCTTGTTGGCGTAGAGCTCTCTGCCGTCGCCATCGACCGGCGTACGGATCTCCCGAATCGTATAGGTGCCGTTCGGCAGATTATGCACACTGATCGTGCCACGTTCATCGGTGAGGAGATCGACGGTCGTGCCGGCCGGGTCAGTCGTGCCACCCGTACCGTCAGTACCACCCGTGTCGTCTGCACCGCCCGTGTCGACAGGTGCGTAATTGTAGGATCCCGTGCCAGTGATCGGAACAAAGGCCAGCGGCCGCGCGGGAATCGAACCGTCCTCGTTGTCGGCGTCCGGCAGGTGCATGCCCTCGAAAATCTGGAAGACGGCGTCGCGAAGCGGACTGCCGCCGTCGTCGACCTTAAGCAAACGGAATCCGGAATTCACCACGGCGAGCTGGCAATCACTGCTGTTCTTCTTCCCGTCTTCACAGAGTGTGCCGATCAATCCCGAAATCGGACGATAGGTCAACGTGCCGTCAGCGTGCAGAATCACTGTGAATTTCGGCGGCTCGCCGACCGGCAGCTCATACCCGGGAGGGGCCTTGGTCTCGGTGATCGTATAGCTCACGGATTCGCGCAACAGCTCCCCGTACTGCTCCGAATTCGGATCGTCATCGTATCCGAACACGTCGAGCAGATCGATGCCGAAAACCTGTACCTGACCATCAGACCCCGAAATCATGGTCTTCCCGGCACCTGGATATCCTTCCGGGACATGCATGTACGAACCGGACTGGCCGTTACTGCCGTCGCCATTACCGTTGCCGTTATTACTATCGACATCGTTCCTGTCCATCGGAGCGGCCAACAGATCGTCGGACGTGAACTCCGCGCCGGGCAACGGCGTCCCCTGCTCGTTACGTTTGAGGAACGACAGCCGTCCCCATATCGCATTGACGAACCGTGGTGCGAACGTGAGCGTTTCGGCGTCGAACCGTCCGCGCTCGCCTTCCGTTGCGCCGTTCTGCGTCAGATCGTTGCCGAACCGGTCATGCGTTCTGACGATGTAGCTGTCGGCGGACAGCGTCATGGCGTTGCGTTCGTCGATTTCGCCGCGTACCCAGATCACGAATCGAGACAGATCGTAGGCGACCTTGCCGTCGCTGTTGTCCTGTTGCGTGACGCAGCCTCCACCCGGACTCTGTTCGCAGAGCTGGTATGAGAACCATCGGGAGGACGACGAGCCGTATCCTGGGGATATGTCGTACGTGGTATACGCGATGGTGAGATGCGCGTTCAGACGACTGGCGACGTGTGCTAGGGACGGGGAGTCGGCGGGGTCGGTGTTGACGGTGGGGTCAGGCTTCATGAAATCCGTGCCCATATCACCCGGTTTGAGTTGGAAGGCGAATGATTGATCGTTCCCGCCGTACCAGTCCTCGCCCATGGTCATGCGATCATCGTTGATGCGGAAACCGCGGTTCGGCATGGGCGTCATCTCCGCCGTGGTGGATACGCCATCCCGATCGTTGGGCAATGCCGTCAGCAGGAGTTTGAACTCCCCCGACTTCTGTGCCCGTCCGACCATCAGTTTGCTGGGATCAACGGTGATCGAATCGATGTTGGAAACCTGCGGGGATACGATGCCGCCGGCGGAGACCGCGCTTTGGCTGTCATCCGCCGCATCAGCGGCTCTATCGTTTTGATCCGAATTCGTCTCCTTTTCTGCTTCGGGCTCAGGTGCGGCATTTGGGCCGGACGGATTATCCGCATCGGACTGCGCGCCGATCTGATCCTTTCCCGTGATGTCGGTCAACTGCACGACATAGGAGCTATTGACCCTCCAATAGGAATCCTTGCGATGACTCACCTCCGTGGTGATCTCCGCGATATCGCGGCCGAAGAACACGTTGCCCTTGGTCTCGTCGGCCGGTGATGGCCGGGACATCGTCACCCGATATTTGAACGGATGCGCGTCGTATGGCTGGGTGTAGTCGTCAACGTCGACGGGGAAATACACTTTCGAGGCAGCGCCATCGCTGCCCCAGTAGGCATATTCAGCTTCCTCTGTCTGCGCGGCTACACAGTACCGGGCTCCGTTGCTCAGCTGCCCATCACATCCTTGTGGCATCGGCGACCAGGAACCGCCATCATTGAGATTCGGTGCCTCCGATTCGATCCACGCATCGCCTTCGATGCCATCAGCGTCCAGCGTGCTTTGGTACCAACGCCCTTCGTCCTTCCATGTCCCATCATCATTGCTCTCGGTGAATCGCTGTTCGTAGACGTACCAGGCACCGTCGGCGGCGTGATATTCCGGCCAGAGCACGAACTGCACACCGCCATCCCGAACGCCTACGCTGCCGTCGGGATTGATCGCATCGGCCTGTGATGCGGCGGAGACCTCATTGAATTCCGCCGCGTCCGGCTCGATCTTGGCGACGATGAACCGGCTGCTGGAAATATGCACGCGCTTCCCGCCGGAATCGGAAGCCTCGGCAATAGTATCGATGTGCGCGTCAGCGGTGTTGGTCAGCACATGGGTCACAGCCCTGCCCCAACCTCCGCCAGACGTATCCGCCGGCCGGGAATCGTCGTGGGCACCAGGCGGTGCTCCCAACGACATCAGGAACGCGATTAGCCCGGCGATCAATCGACTGATGAACTCGCCCAGCGATGCCTCGATAATCAACGACAATTGCACCAAAATAAGAAAACCCTTCATTCCCAGCCTCCATTGCTGTCTCTCGGTTGAGTACAGCCATCGTAGGGTCAGGAATTCGGGGTCAGTACCCCCTAAGCGCATCGCCGATGGCAGCGGGTCATACAGGTGATTATCAATCCCAGTAATTGCAATATATATCCGCGAGGGGGCCACATTCGACCACATTGCCGACCAACGCCAGAGCATGCTCTGAGGGGGGTACACGGGAACGTGCTGCACATCAAATAATCCATACACAGCAGGCCCACACCCACAGGGACTATCGCAACACTTTGATAGTGGACTATCGAAGTAGTTTCGGGGACTATCGCAACAGTTCGACCTTGTCAGGCCAGTTCCCCAGTGGACTATCGAAGCACTTTTCACGTCGTTCCCTCTCCGATAATGGACTATCGAAGTAAAGCGGAAACCCAACGCCACCGTCACAGCGCGTCATCGCAACGATTCTTCCGACTCAGGCGGCCGTAGCACACACCAAAACCAAGAAAACACGCCGCTTCCCAACCACATGGACTATCGAAGCAGTTTGAGGCTCAGCCCAGTGGACTATCGCAGCAGTTCCGCAATCCTCCACCACCCGATAGTGGACTATCGAAGTAGTTTCGGGGACTATCGCAACACTTCGGTAGTGGACTATCGCAACACTTCGGTAGTGGACTATCGCAGCAGTTTCGGGGACTATCGCAACACTTTGGTAGTGGACTATCGAAGTAAAACGAAAACCCAACGCCATCCTCCGACAAGCCCCCAACGATTTTCCCCGGCCCGGGAGTGTCTCGGTAAGTGTGTAACTGGTCTTGGCCGCCGGTCCGTGGGCCAGCGGAAAAGGGCCTGTGATGAGCATGCCGACTGAGACAATGGAAACGACGAAGAAGCCCGCCGTCGGCAAGGATGCCACAGAGCGGACAGCCACGGACAGCCGGATGATGCAGAACGAACAGCTAGGTGGCACAGCGGACAATCAAGTGGCAGACAACCAAATGGCACGGAACGTGTGTGTGTTCAATTGAAAGTGGGCCGTGTGAGCGTGCGGAATGTTTCCGAATGAGCGGCAGGTTTTAGTCCATTTCAGCGTGTAGTGAGAGATGAACACCGGCCCGTCCTGCCCGGACTAGTTTCCCGAGTTGAAAGCAAACCATTCGGTTTCTCGGGAAAGGAAAGGAATGACGGTACCGGTGTCCGTGCAACAACGTATCAGGGTGCTTGACGCGCGTGGCGTGTCATGGAGAGGCATCGCGAAGGAGGTGGGCGTGGCCCGCGACACGGTCGCGAAATACGCGGGAAAGGAGGATTGCTCGCCCGGGCCGGAGCGGCCCGTCCCGAGGCCGTCGAAGCTCGACCCGTTCAAGGAGACGGTGGACGGGTGGCTGGAGGCCGACCGGTTCATGCCGCGCAAGCAGCGGCATACCGCCAAACGCGTGTACGACCGGCTCGTGGCGGAGAAGGGATATCAGGGCTCGTATTCGCCGGTGCAACGCTACGTGAAACGGTGGCGCGAGGAGCATCGGCTTCCCGGGGACGGGTATCTCGAGCTCGAGTGGCATCCGGGCGAGGCGCAGGTCGATTTCGGCCTGGCCCAGGCCGTGATCGGCGGGGACCGGACGGACGTGCATTGCCTGGTCGTCACGTTCCCGTGGTCGAACATGCGCTACTGCGTGGCCCTGCCCGGCGAGAACGCCGAATGCGTGTGCGAGGGATTGCGTATGGTGTTCGAGCATGCGGGCGCGGTCCCCTTGACGCTGGTGTTGGATAACGCCACCGGCGCGGGCCACCGGGTCGCGTGGGACAAGGTCACGGTCGTCAGGGTGTTCGAATTGTTCATCGCGCACTACCGGCTCGAGACACGGTTCTGCAACCCGAACTCGGGCAACGAGAAGGGCAGCGTGGAGAACGCGGTCGGGTTCCTGCGCCGCAACATCATGGTGCCCCTGCTCAACGCGGAATCCTACGCCCAGTTGACCCGGTACATGCTCGAACGCTGCGACGCGATAGCCAAGACGGCCCACTACAGGAAGAACATCGCCATCGGCGACCTGTTCGCCGAGGAGAAGACCCGGATGCAGCCCCTGCCGTCCAAGCCCTTCGACGCGATCAGATGGGAGGCCAGGAAGGCCGACAGGGACGGGCGCGTGCAGGTTGACGGCAATTACTATCTCGCCGGTCCCTCGTGGCGTGGCTGGACGCTGGACGTCGCCCTGCGCGCGTTCGATGTGACGATCCGCACCCAGGACGGGCGCACCTGCGCGAAACTGCCGCGCGTGTACGGGCAGGCCCCGGCCACGGTGCGTAACCCCGCCACGCTCCTGCCCGCATTGGGCCGCAAGACCCGCGCATGGTCTGATTCCATTATCCGCGATGATTTCCCCGACAAGCTCAGGCTCGCGATCGACCGGATGGACGCCAAGGCGAGACGCAACGCGTTCCGACTCATCGCCAAGGCCAGCAGCCAATCCGGGTTCGAGCCGGCGGTCCAGGCCGGCGAATACCTGATCGAACAGGGCCACCCGCTCGACGAGGCCAGCCTGACGACCATGGCCCGGCGCATCGCCGCCGGCGAACAACCATACGAGCAGACCGCGCCCGACCTGACCGGATACGACATCTTCATGAAACCCCGTGAAACGACCATGAGAAAGGAAGCATAAGCCATGACGTCACATCGTCCGCCGGTCGCCGTGCCCGGCATGAAACGCAGGCGCGCGTCCACCGGCGAAAGAATCGAAACGGTCATGACCCTGGCCCGCCGACTGCCGTTGACCCGGCAGGTCCTCGCCGACCAGCTCGCCCAGGCGACCCCCAGCCAGATGGAGTTCATGGAATCATGGATGAACGCCGAGATCGACTCCCGGGAACGCTCCAAACGCTCACGCCTGCTCAAAGCGGCCGGCTTCCCGGCCGACAAGGAACTCGACGGCTACGACTGGACGCCCATCCGCTTCCCCGTCGACTACGGGCGAGAACAACTCACCCGGCTCGACTTCATCCATGAGCACGACGACCTCGTCCTGTTCGGCCCTCCCGGCACCGGCAAGACCCACCTCGCCATCGCATTGGGACGAGCCGCATGCCGGCAAGGCACGCCCGTACGCTACCATACGGCCGCGAGCCTGGTCATGCGCCTGCTGCGCGCCCAGACGGACAACAGGCTCGACAGGGAACTCTCACTGATCGGCAAGAGCCCGCTCCTGATCATCGACGAGCTCGGCTACGTGCCCATCGACGAGGAAGGCAGCCGGCTCCTGTTCCAGGTCGTCACCAACGCGTACGAGACCCAGAGCATCATCTACACCACCAACATCGAATTCAGCGGATGGGGCAGGATCTTCGGCGACCCCAACATGGCCGCCGCGATCATCGACCGCACCATCCACCACGGCAGGATGATCCGATTCGAGGGCGAATCCTGGCGCAAGACCCACGCCCTCATGCAATAACCAACAACCCGACAGGACCGGCCAACGCCCAAACGGCCTAAAACCAACCGCTCAAA
>NZ_JEOG01000029.1:0-29668 GCF_006408715.1 Bifidobacterium sp. UTCIF-39
CGCAACATGCACATTCGCAAAAGCACGGCACAGCACAGCGACGGTCAGCATCCAACCATTCCGTTGATCTTTCAACGCAAACACCCAAACGCCACTTCGTTGTGTCAATCCATTGTTTTCACGTTCCTCGATCTCATAATGTGAAATTTTGACTTCATGCCCATCCCATCGTCCGAATGACCGACGTCGTCGTCGGAATTTTGGCACTCCAAGGCCGAATGCAAAACAAAAAGCGGTTCACAACACGGGGATGCCTGATGATTCCGTCCATTTCGCAATGGCAACATCAATGGAGTCAAGGCATCGCCGTTTTGTGACCCGCCGCACACGCTACTTCCTGGCAGCAGCACCCTCCGCAGCGTTCTCCTCGACGAGATCGGCATCCTTGGCGTCCTCGGACTCGATCTCGCCGCTGGCGAGCTTGGCCTCAAGCTCCTCGACGATCTCGGCATGCATCTTCTCGTCGATCTTCACGGTGAACATGAACACGAGCGCACTGACGACGATGAAGGCCAGTGGAGTGTAGAAGGCGAAGATCTTGTAGGTATGGATGTTGGCGGCGGTCATGTCGGCGGCGGTGGCCGACCCTACCATTCCGGCGGCCACGGCGATGAAGCCGACGATGCCATTGCTGAGGGCGCCGGCGATCTTGTCGAGCATCGGTCGCACGGACAGGGTCACGGCCTCGTTACGACGACCGGTCTTGAGCTGACCGTACTCAACGGAGTCGGTGAGACTCAGGATGGCGGTCATCTGGATGAACGTAGCGGGCAGATAGAAGAACAGCAGTCCGACGACAACCAGCGGCAGGCTGGAGGATGCGAAAATGAAGATCAGGTAGGCGATCACCATGAACACCATGCCACCGAGGAACAGGTATCGACGAGGCACGTAACGATTGATGATCGGGTAAAGCGCGGAGGCTCCCAGACCGGTGAATACGGGAATCACGCCGGCGATGGAGAAAGCCTCAGGCTGGCCGAGCACGAACTTGAACAGGTAGAACAGCACGCCGGTGGTGGCGGTATTGGCGACGGCGTAGAACAGATAGCTCAGCGCCACCCACAGCAGCTGATCGTTCTTGGCGAGCGCGGCGAACGCCTGCAACGGGTTGCCGTTCTTCTGGGCCTTGGATCGCAGCGCGCTCTCCCGCTCTTTGGTGCCGAATGCGACCGACCATGCGGTGATGATGCCAAGCAGCGCGACGATGATGCCGAACGCCGTCCAACCGGACTGGCTTTCGGCGTAGGAGCCGGTGAACAGGAAGCTGAAGTACGAGACCACGGGGATGACGATGATGGTCAGTCCGTTGTAACCGATCGATCCACCGAAGGAGCCGAGCGCAGTGTAGACGCTGCGCTCATGGGAGTCCTCAGAGATGGCGGGGATCATGCCCCAGTAGGAGATGTCACGCAGCGAGTAGAACACGTCGAGCACGATGAACACGATCACGAACAGCACGATGAACCACGTCTGGTTCACGTTGACCAGACCGAACAGGCCGGTGTACACCATGAATAGGAGGATGGCGCTGACCGTGCCGCCGATGAGCTGCCATGGACGGAACCGTCCCATTCTTGTGGTGGTGTTGTCGATAAGATTGCCCAGCAGCGGGTCGATGAAGATCTCCGCGATGCGAATGACCACGATCAGACCGGTGATGACCCCAATAAGCCGTGACGCGACGGTCTCGTCGACGTTGGCGAACAGGGAGCTGGTGACATAGACGACGAAGTAGGTGCTCAGCGCATTATAGAAGCCGGATTGTCCCAGATTGCCGAAGGCGTATACGATGTGCTGCCGCATCAGTGGGCGTTTCGACGGTGCCACCGGCGACGATTCGTTACTGGACATAGGTTCTTCTCCTTAGAAGAAATCCGAATGATCGTGCGTGTAAACCATTCGGAACGATCAGCCTTTGATCCGATATCCGTAACGTTATCGCCCATGTGACGGCATGCTTGTTCAATGATTTTGTTGCGACGAGACGGCGAAAAGCCGCTTCCGCGAAAGTATTGCGCCCCGGTTTGCGAGGGAAGACACGCAAAACGGGGCGAATCGGGAGGCGGATTCGTTTCGGAATGCCGAGGACGCGACTGCGGCCATGGTTCCGGATGATCATCCGACACCGTTGTCGGAGAATGCTTTCGGAGCCATGGAAGCGAATATCGCGGAGGGTGAAGGCCGCAACAAAACCACGGCGACACGACACCTCAACATATTCACTTTTTCTTCACATTTTATCGGAGGAAGCGGTTCACAACACGGGGATGCCTGATGATTCCGTCCATTTTTCAATGGTGGAACCAATGGAGTCAAGGTATCGCCATGTTGTGAACCGCGGTACGCGTTACTTCCTGGCGGAAGCACCCTCCGAGGCGTTCTCCTCGACGAGATCGGCGTCCTTGGCATCCTCGGACTCGATCTCGCCGCTGGCGAGCTTGGCCTCAAGCTCCTCGACGATCTCGGCGTGCATCTTCTCGTCGATCTTCACGGTGAACATGAACACGAGGAGGCTGGCCACGATCAGGGCGAGCGGCGTGTAGAAGGCGAACATCTTGAAGGTGCGGATGTTGGCGGCGGTCATGTCGGCGGCGGTGGCGGTGCCGACCATGCCGGCGGCCACGGCGATGAAGCCGACGATGCCGTTGGAGAATGCGCCGGCGATCTTGTCGAGCATCGGTCGCACGGACAGGGTCACGGCCTCGTTACGACGACCGGTCTTGAGCTGACCGTACTCGATGGAATCCGTAAGGCTCAGAATGGCGGTCATCTGGATGAACGTAGCGGGGATGTAGAACAGTACGAGGGCCACGATCACGAGGGTGAGGCTCTGCGCGCCGATGATGAACATCACGTAGCCGGCGATCATGAACACCATGCCCGCGAGGTAGAGGTAGCGGCGCGGGATGTAGCGGTTGAGGATCGGGTAGAGCGGCGCGGCGACCAGACCGGTGATGATCGGGATCACGCCGGCGATGGAGAAGGCGGCCGGCTGGCCGAGTACGAACTTGAACAGGTAGAGCAGCACGCCGGTGGTGGCCACGTTGGCGATGGCGTACAGCAGGTAGCTCAGCGCGACCCACAGCAGCTGGTCGTTGTGGGCCAGGGCGCCGAACGCCTGCAGCGGGTTGCCGTTCTCCTGGGCCTTGGAACGCAGTGCACTCTCGTTCTCCTTGGTACCGAACGCGACGGTGAGTGCGGTGAGGATGCCAAGCAGCGCGACGATGACGCCGAACGCCGTCCAGCCGGACTGGCTTTCGGTGTGGGAGCCGGTGAACACGTAGCTGAAGTAGGTGACGATCGGGATGACGACCACGGTGATGCCGTTGTAGCCGATGGAGCCGGTGAAGGAGCCGAGAGCGGTGTAGACGCTGCGCTCATGAGAGTCCTCGGACAGCGCCGGAATCATGCCCCAGTAGGAGATGTCACGCAGCGAGTAGAACACGTCGAGCACGATGAACACGATCACGAACAGCACGATGAACCACGTCTCGCTCACATTGACCAGACCGAACAGGCCGGTGTAGACGAGGGCGAGCAGCACGGCGGAGGTGCAGCCACCGATGACCTGCCACGGGCGGAAGCGGCCGAACTTGGTTGTGGTGTTGTCGATGAGGTTGCCCAGCAGCGGATCGATGAAGATCTCACCGATACGGATGGCCACAATCAGACCGGTGATGATGCCGATGAGCTTGGTGGCGAGCGCCTTGTCGACCCCGGCGAACATGGTGCTGGTGACGTAGACGACGAAGTAGGTGCTCAGCGCGTTGTAGAACGCGGACTGACCGAAGTTGCCGATCGCATAGCAGATACGGCGTCCGATGCCGCCCGATTTGGTTGCGGCTGTGGTTTCTTCCTTCATGATCGTGCTTCTCCTTAGAAGACTGATGTGCAAGATCTTCCGTTGATCTGACAAGCGTCAGTGTACGACGTTACCCCCATAAAGTAAAATCCATTACTGATTAATCAGCAATCCGGTCGTGTCGTGTTCACTTGCAGCAGCGAGGCGTCCAGCATGCATCACGCATCGCCACCATCAACAATCGTTGCAAAATCAGACGTCTGGCACGATAGGAAGTTACCGAACCGCGCTCGGACACGTCAATCGGCGTATCGACCGGATATTAGAGGACAATCCATCTATCCCCCACTACAGAAAAACCGAACATTATCACATCATAAATCGCACAAAAAAGTAACAATATCAATCTACAACAGGGTAGATTGCCACACATAGGCAACAATCCTCCAACACTCTGACTCCAACGACTTGCATAAAGAAAGAATTGATATTACCGTGATTAGTAAAGAGTTTTACTGCTCTTGACCGTCGACCGACGAAGCGACGGCCACCCAGTACACCACCAACCACGACTGCGACAACGACGTTCATGTCAGAAAGACAGGGAACATGACCACCCAACCCACCTCATCCACCACATCGCTCACCGAATCCATCCACATCAGGCACGCCGCCGAGGCCGACGCCGCATGGATCGCCGACCCGGAGACATACGCCGTCAACCGACTGCCCGCACACACCAGCCACCGCTTCTACGACCACGCACCCCAGCCCGGCGAGACCATGACCCTGCGCACCAGCCTCGACGGCCAGTGGCGCGTCCGCGTGGTCACCACCGGCGCCGAAGGCTACCCCGTGGCCAGCGAACCCGGCAAGCACGCCCCCGCATTCGCCGACCCCGACTACGACGACTCCGCATTCGGCACCATCGCCGTGCCCGCCCACCTGAGTGAAGGCGGCTATCTCACCCCGCAGTACGTGAACATCCAATACCCGTGGGACGGCCACGACGACCCGATCGCCCCCGACGTTCCGGAGAACAACCACGTGGCGCTCTACCGCCGCACATTCACCGCCGGAGGCGAGATCGCCGCCGCCATCGAAGACGGCCGCCCCGTCACGATCACCTTCCAAGGCGCGCAAACCGCGATCTACGTATGGCTCAATGGCGTGTTCATCGGCTACTCCGAGGACTCCTTCACCCCCAGCGAGTTCGACGTGACCTCCGCCATCCGCAACGGCGAAAACGTGCTGGCCGTCGCCTGCTACGAATACACATCCGCCAGCTGGCTCGAGGACCAGGACTACTGGCGTCTCTACGGCCTGTTCCGCAGCGTGGAGCTCACCGCCCACCCCGCAGTGCACGTGAACGACCTCGCCGTGGTGGCCGACTACGACCACACCACCGGTGAAGGCTCGATCGACGCCACCGTCACGCTCACCCGTACCGACGATGCCCCCGAACTCGGATCCGCGCTCGCCGAAATCACCGACGTCGACGGCAACGTCGTCTGGAAGCAGGAATACGACGGCGCGACCATCGCCGACGGCACGCTGCACATCGCATCCGGCGTGGGCGAGGTGAACCCGTGGAGCGCCGAGGAGCCCACCCTCTACACGCTCACCGTCACGCTCAACGGAGCGTTCGAGGACGTCGTCGATGATGTGATCGAAGTGGCGCAGACCCGCATCGGCTTCCGTCACTTCGCCATCGAGGACGGCATCATGAAGCTCAACGGCAAGCGCATCGTGTTCAAGGGCGTGGACCGCCACGAATTCGACGCCCGCCACGGTCGTGCCGTCACCGAAGAGGACATGCTGTGGGACATCCGCTTCTTCAAGCGTCACAACCTCAACGCCGTGCGCACCAGCCACTACCCGAACCAGACCCGCTGGTACGAACTGTGCGACGAATACGGCGTGTACGTGATCGACGAGACCAACCTCGAAACGCACGGCACGTGGAACGCCCCTGGTGACCAGGTGACCGCCGACACCAACGTGCCCGGCAGCCGTGACGAATGGCTGGGCGCCTGCCTCGACCGCACGAACACCATGATCCGCCGCGATTTCAATCACCCGAGCGTGATCATCTGGTCCATGGGCAACGAATCCTACGCCGGCACCGTGATCAAGGCGATGAGCGATCTGACGCATCAGATCGACCCCACCCGTCCGGTGCACTACGAGGGCGTGTTCTGGAACCGCGAGTTCGACGCGCTGTCCGACATCGAAAGCCGCATGTACGCCAAGCCGGCCGAGATCGAGGAATATCTGACCAACGACCCGAAGAAGCCGTACATCTCCTGCGAGTACATGCACGCGATGGGCAACTCCGTCGGTGGCATGAAGCTGTACACCGATCTGGAGCGCTACCCGCATTACCAGGGCGGATTCATCTGGGATTACATCGATCAGGCCATGTGGCAGAAGCTCGGTGACGGCAGTGAGCGCCTCGCCTACGGCGGCGATTGGGGCGACCGTCCGCACGACTACGAGTTCGCCGGCGACGGCATCGTGTTCGCCGACCGCACCGTGTCCCCCAAGGCGCAGGAGGTCAAGCAGCTGTATGCGAACGTGAAGATCGAGCCGACCGACGCCGATGTGACGATCACGAACGACAATCTGTTCGTTTCGACCGCCGGTTACGTGTTCACCGCACGTCTGCTGGTCAACGGCGTGCAGACGTGGAGCGCCGATTATCGTTTCGACGTGCCGGCCGGCGAGACCCGTCGTTTCGACGTGGCGTTCCCGGATGTGTGCGAGCGCGATGACGTCGAGGTGACGTACGAGGTGGATCAGCGGCTGGCACAGGCCACCGATTGGGCGGAGGCCGGCTATGAGCTGGCGTTCGGCCAGCATGTGACCGTGGTGAAGGGTGCCGGCGCGGATGACGAAGCCGATGAGTCGGCCGAGACCGCAGCGGCCGCTGGCACCACCAGCACCGACGCCGACGCCAATATCGAGATCGTGAACTCCCGTTGGAATCTCGGCGCTCACGGCACGAATGGCAACGATTTCGAGGTGATTCTGTCCCGCACGCAGGGCGGCATGGTGTCGTTCCGCTCCGGCGAGCGCGAGATGGTGATCCGTCGTCCCGATCTGACGACGTTCCGTCCGCTCACCGACAATGATCGCGGCAACGGCAGCGGTTTCGACCGCGTGCAGTGGTTCGGTGCCGGCCGGTACGCCCGCGTGGTGGATACCGCGTTCGATGCCGACGTTGATTCCGCGACCGCCACGTATACGTATGAGCTGGCCGAGCCGAACCGTACGCGTGTGACCGTGCGTTACGAGGTGGCGGCCGACGGCAGCGTGCATCTGACCGCCTCCTATCCGGGTGGCGTGGATGCGCCGACCCTGCCGGCGTTCGGCCTCGAGTGGACGCTGCCGGTCGAGTACGAGAACCTGAAGTTCTACGGTTTCGGTCCCGACGAGACGTATCTCGATCGGAAGAACGGCGGCAAGCTGGGCGTGTATGCCACCACGGCGGCCGATTCCGTGGCACCGTATCTGGTGCCGCAGGAGACCGGCAACCACGAGGATGTGCGCTGGGCCGAGATCACCGATGTGACCGGTCATGGCATGCGCGTGACCGCCGGCCGCGGCGAGGCGGGTGCCACAGGATTCGACGTGAGCCTGCTGCCGTACAGCACGCTGATGCTCGAGGAGGCGCGTCACCAGAACGAGCTTCCCGCGCCGCGCCACACGTTCCTGCGTCTGCTGGCCGCACAGATGGGTGTGGGTGGCGACGATTCGTGGGGCGCCCCGGTGCATCCGCAGTTCCAGCTGGACGCCGATCAGCCGCTTGTGCTTGACGTGACGCTGTCCCTGATCTAGCGGATACGCAGATATACGCGATCGGCGTCCTACGGCCCCGCATTGGGACCGTAGGACGCCGATTTGTTTTTCGTGCCGTCGATCGGTCACCCATGCTTCGCCGGCACGAAACTGTCCCGGGCCACCAGCGTGGTCGACAGCAGTACGTGATGCTTCACCCGGTGCAATCCGGACATCGTCTCGCCGAGCAGGTTGATGCCGGTACGCACCAGCTCATGCCGGTCGATGTCATACGTGCTCAGTGCGGGTGACGTGTACTGTGCGATCGGCTGGTTGTTCACGCTGATCAGGCTCACGTCACGCGGCACGATCACGCCGGCCGCGTTGAACGACTGCAGCACGCCCACGGCGATCACATCGGCAGCCACCAGAAACGCATCGGGCAGGTCGTCCCGACGTTCGGCGATGATTCGCTCCCCCAGCTTTCGTCCGCTTTCCACATTGAACGGGCCGTCGATGTAGATCAGACCATCGGTGTCGAATCCGAGTCGGTTGACCCAGTTGCGGAACGACAGCAGTCGCATGTCCTCGGGGTATTCATGCGTGCCGCCGATACGGCCGACGCCGCCGATGAAACCGACGCGCTTCATGCCCGCCGCGGCGAATTCGTCCAGCGCGTCGAGCACGGTCTGCTGCAGGTCGGGCTGCACAGAATCGAACAGGTTCGGCGCGGGGTTGGTGTCGAGAAACACGCCATATGGCAGTACCTCGTGCAGTCGGCGCAAATCGTCATGGGCGATCACCTCGGCGCCGATCGTGATGAATCCGTCGTACTGCGCACTGGCGTCGATCAGCTCGTTCACATCGGTGTGGAATTCGATGTCCATATGCTGCTCGACGGCACTGCTCACCACCACATCGCGCAGTTCGTTGAAGTAGGCGTCCTCCAGATGATCGCCAGGGTCGACCATGTCAAGAATGGCGACCTTGCGCGGCAGCACAACGCGTCGGGAAGCCTGCGTGGCATACCCCAGTTCCTCGCTCACCTGAATGATCCGGCGACGGGTCTCGTCCTTCACCGACAGCGTGGGGTCGCCGTTGAGCAGACGGGACACTGTCGCCTGCGAATACCCCGCCCGTTTGGCGATTTCCTTGATCGTGACCATGCTTCTCGCGTCTCCAATACGCGCCTTTGCCAGCGCGACATTACGCAGTAAATATATTTACTTAACAATATTACCGCACGATAGGCGATATGACACGTATGCAACACGGAACATGTCACATCATGTCGGACAATGATCGACAATGACCACAAATCAACGACCGGTCCGACCGCGATTGTCGCGGTCGGACCGGTCAGTCAGTCACCAATTCAGTAAACGTCGTCACGCCGGACGGATCACGAGCTCCTGGATTCGCCCGTCATCGTCCACGCTTTCGATCTGCGCGAGCGCGTGGATGATGGTGCCGGCGTAGTTGGCGTAGAAGTTCACGGTTCGGCTGTTGACCATATGCGGATCGCTCACCGAGAATCCGCCGATCACGAACTGGTTGTGGAAGAACATGTCGATGGCCTTGTCGCCGTAGAGGAAGATGTTCTCCTTGCCTACGAGTGACGGGCAGTAGTCGAACATGCGGCTCTGTTCGGCGAAGCACGAGCCGAGCGCTTCGTAGTCCTTGTCCTGCAGGGCCTTGATGTAGTCGTCGATGATCATGAAAAGTCTCCTGTCTGCAATGTTTCTAGTGGTTGATTCGCCGCGGACCGCCGCGACGAATGTCGGGGGCGAGAGCCGGATCAGTAGACCTTCTCGGAGTGGAGGAGCGCGTCGGTGCCGCCGTCGGCGAAGAGCACCACGCCATTGAGGCCGGCGGCCTCGGGGCTGGCCACGAACGCGATCACGTTGGCCACCTCCTCCGGGTCCATGAGCGGCTCCTCGCCGTAGTGCGTGGGCACCTGGATGGCCTCCATGGCCACGCGCTGTTCGGGTAGCAGGTTGCCGGTCATGGCGGTGCGCACGTTGCCGGGGGCGACTGCGTTGAGACGCACGCCGGAGGCACCCCACTGGGCGCTCATGCGGCGGGCCCAGCGGGCGAGCGCGTACTTGGTGGCGGCGTAGAAGGCGTGGCCGCCGATCGGATCGTAGTCCTTGACGAGGTTGACGATGCGGTCCTCGTCGGGGTTGTTGTTGAGCATGCCGACCACGTCCATGCGGGCATCGCCGTGCGCGATGGAGTTGGAGGAGGTGACGGTGCAGCTGCCGTGCTTCTTCTTGAGCAGGTCGAACACGCCCTGCGCCATCACGGTGGCGCCGAAGTAGTTGAGAGAGACGATCAGCGGGATGGGTGCGCGGCCACCAGCCACGCCCGCGTTGCAGATCATGGCGTCGATGCCGTCGGGGTAGCGTTCGTGCAGCTGGTCGATCGCGTACTGACGGCCCTCCTTGGTGGCCAGGTTCGCGCTGATGTCGCCGTCCTTGAGATCGATGTTGACGACCTCATGGCCGCGGTTGCGCAGGATTTCAGCGGTTTTGGCTCCGATGCCGCTCGTCGCGCCGGTGATGACGTACACGCCCATGTCTGTCCTTTCGATGCTCGATCCGCACATATCACGACCATCGTGAAACGAAACCGAACAATGTGAGATTCCCTCCGAAAGCGTCACTGCCGGAAGGTGCTTCTCACTGTACAGGCATTGCAATCATTGACGTAAGAACTTGCCACGCTTTGCCAATATCATGTTCCCGCTCACATTTTCCATGTGCACAATACGCACCATACGCACAGTACGCACAATACAGCACTGCCTGTTCCCTAGTGTGATCACACTAAGAAACAGGCAGGCACCGGACGAGTCCGGTTCAGTGCAGATCGTCGTGCCGGGTGCTGGCGTACCGGGAACGGATGAACAGGAACACCAGTGCGATGCCGCCGAAGATCACGGCGACCTGCACGTAGCGCATGATCGCGGCACCGGTCTTGGCGATGTTCGACTGCTGCGACGGCACGGCCGGAGTGGGCGACGGGTTCTTCGACGGTTCCGGCGTGGGCTTGCCGGACGGATTCTCCGACGGTTCCGGACCGGGAGCGGGAACCTGTTCGAACTTGGGTGATGCGACCACGGCATAGTTCGCCGCGGATGACGCGCCCCCCGGACGTTCCCGGCTCCGTCTCCGGAATCGCCACCAGAAACGCGTCGCACACGTACGCGGAATTCGCATCGGCCACGGCGGTACGCGATACCAGATACAGTCCCGGCGCAAGGTCTCGCACGACCGCACGTCCATCGGCACCGGTCACGGCATGATCGGTCACATCATAGAGACCGTGCGAGGATGCGTATTCGGCGAGTTCCTTGGCGGCCTCATTGTATTGTGACGAGCTGAGCGATCCCCAGTCCCTGCCGACTGCTGAGAACGCATCGCGTGTGGAAAATCCGTTGATCGTACCATCGTCTCCGATCGTCGCGTCGGCCACCTGCGCCACGGCATACGTGTCGCCGGCAAGCACGCGGGTGCCGCCATCGGCGACTGTGGCCGAGATCGTCAGCGTGCCGACACGCCCCGATGCCGCAGACGCCGACGCAGACGTGGGGAACAGCAACCCCCACGATATGGCCAGCATCACGGTTAGTGTGATCACACTAAGAATGGCGGCTGGCAAGGCGAACAGTCGAATGCCGCCCTCACGGGTCGACCGCCGCCCGGATGCGCCATGCGCGCTATGAATGTCTCCCATGTCGCGGTCTCCTTTCGTTTCCGCCGTCACGCTCGTCCGCGTGACCCCGTTCGCCGCTGTGATGCGCGGCCACGGCGTGCCGCCGTCGGTAGATGTGATGCGCTATGCCGCCGCCTACGAGCAGCACCGCCAGCCCGATCAGCGGAACGAGGTACTGCACCGGAATATCGAGTCCGAATCGTTTCGCCGACTCCGCATTCATGGCGGGCGTGTATGGCACGCGATGGCCACGCACCAGAAGTCTGTGTGAGTTCACGCCGTAGGGCGTGCAGGTGATCAGCGTCACCTGATCCTCGCCATCCTGGATGGCGAGTTCCTGCGTGTCGGTGGGCAGCACCGTGGTGATGCGATCCACCTCGTACGCATACGTGTCCTTGAGGACTGTGATATAGAACCGATCGCCGGTCTTCACCCGGTTGAGATCGGTGAACAGCTTGGCGCTGGGCAGTCCCCGGTGCCCGGACACCGCGGCATGCGTGGACGCCCCGCCGATGGGCAGCGACGTGCCCTCCAGATGACCGATGCCCACCTGCAGCACCTTTTCGGCGGTGCCGTGGTAGATGGGCAGGGTCTCGTGAAGGCGTGGCACGGTGATGTACCCCATCATGCCGTCGCCGTTGAGATTGAGCAGGCTCATGTATTCGCTGTCGGAGGCGTCGGCACCCACCGCGTTCGACAGTGCGTTCGTGGTGCCACCGGCATCCTGTTCGGCGATCTTCGCATTGTATGCGCGCGCGGCATCCATGATCTTCTGGTATTCCTCGTCGGACAGCGCGTCGACGGCCGCATCGTAATGGCTGACGACATGGCTGGAGTTGCGCATGATGAGAATGTTGCTGATCGTCGGGTAGAACAGCACGAGCAGTCCTCCGATGATCACCAGAATGGGCAGAATGTCACGCAGTTTTTTCATGATAAGACGCTTGTGGATGGTGACGGCCGGCCGTCACTCGGCGATGTTCCGATGTGTGGAATATCGATCATCGTCGAGGAGACGGCCGACCATGGCGTCCGGATCAGTCCTGAGGAGAGACCGACTCAGACATGGCTGACTCAGGCGTTGGCGCGCTTGCGCTGGACGGCCCAGGCCACACCGAGGGCGATCACGATCACGCCGACCACGGTGAACGCCACAGTACCCATACCACCGGTGCCGGGGAGGAGGGCGCCTTCATTGTTCTTGACGGTGATCGTGGTACCGGTACCCTTCTCAGCACCGTATGAGTACGCAACATTGGAGGTGTTGAGCGTACCGTCGGCGTTATAGGTGGCGGTGATCGTCACGGAGATCGGATCGGTCAGCTTGTTGTATCCGTTCGGAGCCTGATCCTCGACGAGCTGATATTCGCCGGCAGCCAGACCGGTGAACTTGATCACGCCGGTTGCCGGAGTGGTGACCTTACCATCCGCAACGCCGGTCTCCCCGTCCTTGACCGGACGGTAGGATTCCCCATCCTTTATCAGGTTCACGAGCGTGCCATCCTTCTTTGCCAGATGGAACACGGCTCCGGCAAGAGTCTTGTTGGCATCCTTGGCATCGACCTTCTTCAGATCGAAGTTGAAGGTGTAGGTGTGGGTCTTGCTTTCCGGAGTGTCATCCACACTGTCCTGGTTGTTCGGATCGTTGCTGTAGATCAGCTTCACGGAGTTGCTGGCCGTATCCTGTCCGGCCACTGCCTGTTCGTTCACCGTTGCGGAGTAGGTGACGACGATCTCCGTGCCGATGGTGGCCTTGTCAGTGGCGAATCCCTTGATGGACTTGGCCAGATCGATGGTAAGGGCCGTGGCATCATCGGTGGCATTAGTGGAGGTAACGTCGAACTGGTCTGCGGTCAGCGCTGTGCCGTTCACGGTCACCTTGACGTCATTCTTGAACGTGAGTCCCTTGGACAGGGTATCGGTGAACTTGAAGGTGTACTTGAAGTCGGCAGCGTACGCGGTGTAATTCGGCACCTTGGACTTTACCGTGAAGTTGACCGTGTCGCCGATCTGGGCGCTGCTGCCCTTATCGGTGTTTTCGGGCTTCGTACCCGTGCCGGTGACCGTCTTGTTGACGGTCGGGTACTCGGACTTCAGCTTTACTGTCTGTTCAGTCTTCGTCACGTTGGTGAGGATGGCGTGCGGAATCGAACCCGCGGCCTCGTTGGTCACCAGATAATAACCGTAGTCCAGACCTGAGAAAGTCGCCGTGTACGGTGCCGTTTCACTGGCCTTAACGGAAGCCGGCTTCAGGTTGGTCTGCTTGGTAGCCCATGCCGATGCGGATGCCGCGAACTTGATCACTTCGTCAGAGTCATCCGCACCGAGGTTGCGCACGTAATCCGATGCGGCCTTATCCAACGCCTCACCGGTCACGGTCTTGTCGGTAAGCACACCGTTATCCCCAGTGAAGAACTCGGTCCAACCCGAGTTCAGCGTGTAGGTGGCGCTCTCGCCATCGGCGTTCGGCGTGGCCGAGAACATCTGGTAGGCGGTGACTGTATTGCCAGAGAACCCGGCGTTATCGCTGGTCACGGTCAGGGTGGCCGGTCCAGCGGCGTTGGCGGTCGTCGCGGCGACGCCCGCCATGCCCAGCGCGGTCGCGGCGGCAAGCGCCACGGCTGCGATCTTCTTCATCAGCGATTTCATCACTGTTTCCTTTCCTTGTTGTGTGAACATTGGTATGCCACCCGGTTCCCCGGGTGGGAAATCTGTTGTGTGGCTCGGGACCGGCTATCGTGAGTGCCGGCCTCGCGTCTTCGCCGTTCGGGATGGTCGCGACGGCCGGACCGTCGAATCGGCATGTCTGCCGACTCGTGAACCCATCAACCCAGTCATGCCCAAATCTTCGGCAACGTTCATGCCGCCCGAACCGCGGGCGCCTACGACCGCCAGGGCCACTCCCCTGCCGTCACGCCGGTTGCGCACATACCATGCCGCGCCCAGGCCGATGAGCATCAGGCCGAACAGCATGATCCACATCACGCCCTGTCCGCCGGTGTCTGGCAGCGGACGGGAGCTGGCATTGGTCACGGTGGACACGTTCTCGATGCCGTCGTGGCTTACGGAGACGCTGTATCCGGCCTTGGCCGGCGTCACGTCGCCATTGCCGTCGACGTTGATGCCGGTCTCCTCCACGCTGTACGTAAGGTACTTCGGCTGGCCGTTCACCATCACGGCGACGGGCAGTCCGCTGATCACCTTGCGCCACGTGTTGCTCCAGAAGGAGCCGTCCGAGGAGTCGAGGGTGACGGTCCACGGGTTGGTCTGCTCCTTGGCGGTGCAATCACCGTCGAAGCATTGAATGGTCTCCGGCGTGACCACATTGCCGTTGTCGTCCGTGTAATGCGCGGTGATCCGCAACGTGATCGACTTCGGCTTGGACAGTCCGGCGTCCTTCCACACCTTCTGCACGGTGAGGTCCACGGTTCGGCAGCCGTCCGTGCCGCAGGGGTCCTGACCATCGCCGGGCTCAGGAGTGAAGCCTCCGTTGTTGTTGGTCACAGCCTTGTCCAGCATGAGCACCGCCTTGGCGGCGGACACGTAGGCGTTGAGCGGCTTGTACGACGCTTCGCCGGTGGCGGCCACGGCATCCTTGATGCCCACCCACGTGGTCTTGTCGTCGCCGGCCGCTCCGCTGTTGGCGGTTGCGCTGTCGTAGGCGTTGACCACGCCGAAGTAGTTCACGTCCCAACGGTCGAGTCCAGTGTTCAACGTGCCGTCTCCGGCATCCGTGGTCTTGGACGCGAATGTCTTGCGACCGTCATTCACGGATGTCACGGCAGATCCGGCTGCCACGTCCGCCGTGCGGTAGATGCGGTACGTGTTGTACTTGCCGTCGCTGGTGGGACCGATGATGTCGTTCTTGTCATTGAAGAACCAGTTGGAGTCCAGCACGGTGTTGGCGAACGGGTCGACCAGACCGGAGGTGCCGCGGATGGTGTCCGCATAGGTCATGGCATTGGCCTGCAGCACGCCTTCCTGATTGAGTCCGGCGAATCCACCGGCGTATCCGGTCTTGAGTCCTTCCACGCCGTCGGAATCCTGCGTGGCACCGCCACCGAACACATCGTATCCATCGGCGATGCCCGTCACGGACGATTCGGTCACCTTGGTGCGGTTGCCCTTGATGAGCTGCAGCTTGACGTTGTTCTCCTCACCCTTGTTCACGCCGTTTTCGGTGCATCCGACGGCGATTCTCGAATCACCGATGTAGATGTAGGCGGTGTCGTCGGTCTGCGATTCGGTGTCGTGCTTGTCGAGCGCCACGCCGACCTTGAGTCCGAACAGGTTCACATACAGCACGTTGCCTTCCGCGAACAGGTCGAGATCGACGAACTTGATGAGTCCGCCGAAGTACTGCTTCTTGATGTTGGCCCATTCGTCGGTCGTGTGCTCGATGCCTTCGACGTAGAGGATCTTCAGCAGCGGGTTCACCACCAGACTGAGCAGCAGGTTCACAAGCTTGGAATTTACGCCCGCATCCACCAGATAGGCGCGCGTGGTCTGTCCGACGAAGCCGCCGGAGATCTCGCTGCCCGTCACCTTCTTGAGTCCGGCGACGGTGCTGCCGGAGACACGTGCCAGATCGGCGTATCCGACGAAGCCGCCGGCGACTTCGGCTCCCTTGCGTTTGACGGAGTCGTTGAGCGCCTCGTCACGACCGTAGTCCTGACCGTTGTGCGTGGCGGTCACGGTGAAACCGTCGGCGATGCCCACGACCGAGGAATTCTCCACGTGGGAGCCCCAGATGTCGAGTACGCCCGCGGTCAGTCCGGCGAGTCCGATCGCGGAATCGGTGACCTTCACGTCATCGGCGTCCACCGTTCCGGACTTGCCCAGATGCCCGATGAAGCCACCCACATAGTTGAGTCCGGTCACGCTGTTGAGGTTCGTCACACTGGACTTCTTCACGGAACCGTTGATCAGTCCACCGCCGAAGCCGCCCGCGGCACCGGTGAAGCGCGTAGAGTCAAGCATGCCCTGCGTGAAGGAGTCGTGCGCCACCACCTGGATGCCGTCGGCCACGCCGTTCACCCGGCCGTCGTACACGAACGTGCGGAAGGCGTCGAGCACGCTCACGTTGCCAACGCCGAGCAGCTTGAGCAGCAGGTTCGTGTTCTCGTCCTGCATGGTTCCGCCACCAACGGAGGCCACGCTGGAGATGTCGGCGATGCCGAAGAAGCCACCGGCATACTGGCTGCCCTCCACACCTCGCAGCCCATTGACCACAAGCTCGGCCGGATCATTGGCGGGATCCGCCTCCGTGCCGCTACCCTTGGCCGAGTCCTTGTCACCAAGGATCGCGGCCTGCAATGATCCGGCGAAGCCGCCGGCGTTCACCGCGTACCGGGTCTGACCGTCCGCCTTGTAGGCACCTTCCACGGTGAATCCCCAACTGTCACTGTCCGCACTCACATGCGCGCCGCGGATGGTGACCACGGTGGCCTGCAGCACATTGACCAGACCGGTCGGATTGGTGTTCTTGACGAGCGTGTCAAGCAGTCGCTGCAGGAAGCCCTCGGATACGTCGTTGGTGTTCACATCGGCGACCGAACCGGATGTCGCCAGACCGATGTAGCCGCCCACGTTGTTGCGTCCGGACACCTTGCGCAGATTGCTCACGTTCGCGCCGCTGGCGATCGCACCGTCCTTGAGCGTGTTGCCCTCGGCATCGCGATCGCCCCAGATCTGTCCGCCGATCGCCATGCCCGCATAGCCGCCGGCGTTGCCGACGCCCTTCGAGACGTTGCCGTCAACCGTATCCACGCCGGTCGCCTCCACGCGCAGTCCCTTGCGGTAGCCTTCCGTACTCGACGACTTGATGACGGGTACGAACACCTGCGGCGTGCTGACCAGACTGCCGAGATCCAGCTTGAGTCCGGCGAGATCGACGGTGCCGATCGTGGCCACCGAACCGGCCTCCATCGAGCCGGCATAGCCGCCGGCCGCACGCATGGCCCTGACCTGCTTCACATCCTGCGACTGTCCGTCGGTGATCGTACCGGTGCGCATGAGTCCCACATGGCCGCCGGCCACGCCGGAGTCACGCAGATTCGCGCCGGTGTCATGATGGCTTCTGCCGGCCACCACGTTGAATCCGAAGACGTAGTCCTTCAGGAAGTCGTCCAGCGATGCCTGATCCTTGACCTTGTCCGCGCCGGCCTTCACCACGTCGGTGAATTCGGCACCGTATGCACCGTATTTGCCGATGTTGTCACGCCACGTCTTCCACTGGCCGTAGCTCATGCCGCGCAACGGTCCGGTGACCCGCGAATGCTCCTCGGTGGGGTATACCAGTCCGAGCACACCGACCAGATTGTCGACGCTGATCAGTCCGCCAAGCACGCCGAGGCTTCCACCCTGTGCGGTGTCGGCAGCCTCCATGAATCCGGTGTAGCCGCCGGCGAGTTCCGCACCGTAGACGCTACGGATGCGAGCCGCATACGCCACCTGTTCATGACCGCTGAGCGGAGTGCCCGAAAGGCTTGACCATGCCGCATCGTTGTTACCCCAGATGTGGCCGCCACGATTGTGTCCCACATAGCCGCCGGCCATGCCACGCCTGGTCTTTGTGTCGGACGTCGCCTGGGCACGAACCGCGCCGCCGCAGATCGCAGCGTCGGTGGAGCTGTTGCGGATCGTCGGCACGAAGTCCTGCACGGCGGAGAGCACATCGTTAAGATCCACGATCTTATTGAGAATGCTGCCCTTGCCGACCACGTTGGCCGCGGCACCAGGCTGCATAGTGCCCACATAGCCGCCGGCGGAGATCTGTCCGATGATGTATACGAATTCGTGCGCGTTGGAATGCTGGATGTGCCCGCCTTCGATGTCGCCGACAAAACCGCCGGCCATGCCGATCGGCGCATCGGAGTCGACGACGTTGCTGGCACGAACGGAGTAGCCGCCCACACCACCGGTCACGTCCGAATATTCAATGGTGGAGACCACCACGTTGAGTGCACTGAGCAGATCAGTCACAGTGATCTTCAGATCCGTATCGCCGAGCACATCAAGGGCATCGCCCACTCCGGCTGCGGCGCCGATGTCCATCTTGCCGATGTATCCGCCGGCGTACCGGGCGGCATCCACGGCGTAGGTGCTCTTGTCGCTCAGATAGGTGTCGTTGATCGAACCGCTGGTTTCGAGATTCTTCGGCGCGATCACGTCGGTGCGCCGCAGTTGCGTGACCGACGACGTGCTCACCTGCACGCCCGATCCATATCCGATATATCCACCCGCGGAACCGGCGTTGGCATCCGTATCGTCGTCCAACCGCATGGCGCTGACCTTGATACCATAGTCGGCCTTCGCGTCAACGGCGCCGCCCGCGTTCCGGAACGTCTCGCCGTCGGACTTCACACCGGCGTAGGAGATCAACGGCACGTAGGCCTGCATGATCTCCACTAGGTTGGCAAGGTTCACCGTACCGAACTTGCCGAGAATGGAGACGCCGCCACTGCCTGCGGAGGCGAGCGCACCGGCCACGGCCTTGCCGGCGAATCCACCGGCGTAGGCACCGCCGGTCACATGATCGATGTTCGTGACGGCAACCGGATTGTCCTTGGCCGTATTCACCAGATCGACCAGTGTCTGGTCTTCCTTGTCTTTATCGGACAGTTGGTTGATCTTGCCGCTCTGGAAATCACCGGCGAAACCGCCTGCGACATCGGCCTGCACGTAGCCGCCGTTCGCATAGGACACATCGACGAGCTTGTAGTCGGGAACGAGGTAGGGCACCGCGCCGAGTAGGCCCGTGACATTCACCAGTCCGCCGTCGATCAGGCCTTGCAATACTGACGAATCCTTGGAGTCGTTGATCGCGTCGATCAGACCGCCGGTGGTGGAGAAGCCCACGAAGCCGCCGGCCATGCCGTCGGAGGTCTTGTCGTCCGCCGTGACCGACTTCAGGTTGCGCACGTGTGCGTCCCGGCTCTTGGTGCTGTTCGCCTGACCGTAGAAGCCGCCGGCCGCGTAGGAGTTGGTTTCCTTGTTCTCGTTGTGCCCGGACGCGACGACGGTGAATCCGTCGCTAATGCCGGTCACGGTCGCCTTGCTCACCGTGACGCCGGAATACTGCGCCACACTGGCAAGACCTGAAATCTTTACCAGGCCAAGCAGGTTAAGCCCCTTGCCTGCGCCAACGACATCGCCCGGACCGGTGAAGCCGATGAAACCGCCGGCCTCGCCCTTGGCCTTCACAGCGTGAAGGTTGGAGACCGTGGTGTTGGTCACCGTGCCACCGGTGGCCAAGCCGATCGCACCGCCCGCATAGTAGCCGTCGTCGCCCGCGGTCACGTCCAGTCCGGTGTCCACACCGACAAGCGTCACGTCCGATACGCCGAACAGCGAGAAGTCCAGATCGCCGAAACCGAGCGTGTTGTTGAGCAACGCCGCAACGGTGGCCGGCTGCAGATCGCCGACGATACCGCCTGCATATGAGCCGCCGGCGGAGACGGAACGTAGACCGGTGATCGTCGTATCCCGGGAGGCCGGGGCCGGACGCTTGGGATCATGCTTCCAGAACGGGAGATTGCCCAATGCATCCGAGGTCGACGACGTGATCACCGCACCGGACCCCTGCCCCACCAATCCACCGGCGTAGTCGCCACCGGCTTTGACGGTGATGTCGCCGTTCATCTGTGCGCCGAGGATTGCTGAAGGCTTCACGCCGGCGAGATTGAGCAGATCTCCGGCCTGATCTGGGCTGATCTGGCCACTGGTGAGCAGACCGGTAAGCGTACTGGCCAACGTCTTGAGCAGCGAGGTGTCGGAGGCGCTGTCACTGCCGACCTCCAGTCCCCATCCCACGGACGAGATGCCGGTAAAACCACCGGCATGGGTCTTGGTGGCGGTAACGGACACCGTTCCGGCAATATCGTCGTTCACCGCGTAGGAGTTGGCCATCACGCCGCTGAATCCGCCGGCGTAGCTCTCCGCTTCAACGGTGAATCCGTTCTGCGTCGACACTTGGGAGCCTTCGATCAGGCTCTGCGGGCGCAGCACCGCCAGCAGGTGTACGCCAAGCTTGCTGAGCAGGCCGCCGACGTCACCATTGCGGCTTGCTCCGGCGAAACCGCCGGCATAATTCCTGGCCTGCACGACGAACGCGTTCTCGCTGCTCACCGACGAGTTTTCGATGACCGTGCCCATCTGCAATCCCACGAAGCCACCGGCATAGTCCTTCGACGCGCTGCCCAGGGTCACGTTCTGCTTGAAGTTCGTCACGTGGTTGTCGGACAGCAGCGGGTTGTAGTAGGCGACGGGAATGAGCATATCGAGGCCCAACGTGCCGTCGAGCAGCCACCGGGTGAGATCGCCGAGTCCGATGAACGGAATGACATCGAGGATCTTCCCCAGCAGATCGGTCAGCGCACCCGCCGCATTGGATACGACGTCATATTTGGTCGCGCCTTCCACATATCCCACGAAGCCGCCGGTCATGTCGCTTGCGCTGGATACGGCGACGTCGTCCACCTCGTTGTTCGTGACCTTCGCATCGCCGTAGATACGGCCGGCGAAGGCGCCCGTGGCGAGGTTGGAGGGGTTGCTCTTATGCAGGTTGAGCAGATCCGACAGATTCAGGTGGATGTTCAGAAGCCCGAGAAGGACATCGAGCAATCCGCCGACCGCGCCAGTCAGCGCGCCGAGCAGCGTGGTCGGCACGATCGCCTCGGTGGCCTTGTTCGTCACCGTCACGTTGCTGAGTTTGAGGTTGGTCACGGTGACGGTTCCGGCGCTGCCGAGATTGCGGTCAGACATCGTGCTCTTGTTGGCGATAGTGGCGAAGAACCCGACGCCCTGCTGCTTGCTGACGTCAAGCTTGGTGTCGTTCTGTTCCACCTTCACGTTGGCGATGACCGGCTTGTTCGCGGTGTCGTTGACGCTTGCGCCATCGGCGCCGAGCGTGCTCCACAGGGATCCGGCCGTGTCGCCATTCCCGCTGACAGCTCCGAGCATGGTGCCTGCGAACATGAGTGGATTCCATGTGGCGTTCGCAGTCGTGCCATTGGCGGCATCGGCGCTGAGATCGATGTTGCGGAAGATGATGTAGTTCGCGTCGGCGGTGTAGGTCAGACCGGTATTGGCGCCGTAGGTGGCATCGTCCACGGATTGGCGGTTGCCGTTGGCGTCCTTGGTGAAGTACTGGGTACGCGTTGCCCCATAGGTGAACAGGAGCCCGTCATGATCGGGGATATCCGCATTGTGCAGGGTGGCTCCAGCGGCCAGATCGGCGTCGCCATCGTAGTACAGGGACTCCTGACCGGTATCGGACCAGCCTCCGGTGAGGCAGCCAAGCAACTGCTGGCATTGCTGTGTGATCTTCCAGACCCGTCCCACGACCTTCGTCTTGCCATCGTTCGCCCCGATCGCACGCAACTGCTGTTCGTTGCCGATCAGAATATAGGATTTGCCGTTGATGGTCTTGGCGGCCTGTCCGACGAAGTCACGGCCTGACAGGGAATCAGCGGCCGCCGCAACGGTACCGGCATCGGACGCACCGGATTGGTCGGACTCCCCGTCGTCGGAGGCAGCGGCGTCGGATGACGACGATCCATTCGCGGCGGATCCCTCATTCGTCGTCTTAGTCGTGGTCGCCGTCGTTTCGTTGACGGCCATGATCTGCCCGGCGTCGCCCTTCGGCGTGGTCGTGGTGAATCGTGCGGACAGCACGTACCGGTGGGATGCGCCATAGGTCAATGCCTTGCCGTTGGCACCGTTCACAGGCTTGCCCATGCCGAACTTGGCGGCATCCCAGTCGCCGCTCATCACCGGTTCGGATTCACGGTTCTTGGACGCGCTTACGGCAAGCTGATACCGATTGTGCAGGGTGATGGTATCGGTTTTGGCGTCGTACAGCGTCCGCTCATCGGATTTCACCGCGGAATCGGCGTTGATCGTGCCGGAGAATCCTTCGGGCAGTTGCCACGTCACACCGGACGGCAGTTCGATGTCGTTCATCAGCACGTAGGAGGCGTTGTTAGCGTAGGTGACCGCATTGCCGTTCGCGTCGGTCACGGTCTGGCCTCCGCCCACGAATCCGGCGGTGGTATCGGCACTGGTCACCTTGGCGTTCGTGCCGATCGCGGCCAGCTGGGCATAGGTTTAGATCAGAATGGAGCCGTCACGATAGGGCTCATTGGCACTCATTCCGCTTTTCATGGCACCGTCAGCCGTTGCGATACGGGCTGCCGGCAGACCGGTTTTCGTTCCTGATTGCGAAGTGGCGGCATCATCGGCCGAGACAATCACATTGGTCGAAGCGTTAGCGTTCATACCAACGGACGCGTTCGTGGCAGTAAGGACGGTATTCGATGCCGACGCACTGGAAACAGGGATCAGCGAGCACATCGACATGGCGATGGACAATACGACGGCGATGGCACGGCCGCCAAGGACGCGGCCTCGTCCATTCCTCGAATCAGCGCGTACGGCAATACCATCCGCAACGACGTCGAGTCGGTTATTCTTCACGTCGAATACTGACATCGGTGCCTCTCTTGTCTCTCCTCACATGCCACTTCGCAAGCGCACCCGGGGGTACACCAACTCCGTTACTCGTGATTCAGAGTATTTAGCAAAAACGACAAATATCGACAAAGTGTCTATTCTATTTACCCCCGATACCCCCCCCCCCGAGCCTATGGACGTGTCGGCATAATCCATTGCGATCATTGCGAAATCATCAATACATGACTCTCTTCACGACATGCCACCTTTTGCCTCGGTATTCAAACAGAAACGATCATGGTTTCCGGTACGGCCAAGTCACACTTCACCATGGATTGTGACGAAGATTACAGCGACAATCTTTGGCATGAAGTGGCCTCGCCCGTAGCCCACTTACTAAACTTGTATCGGCTTTGACGGGGACTTCCCGCAGAGACTTGGACACCGCGACCCGCAGGCCGCGACCTGACAGGGCACGAGCCGACGGACGGCCGATCCGCGATCATGACGACCACGAATCATCATCGTCCACGAGGGCGTATCGTGCCATATGGAGGCAGCGCAATGAACGCCATGCTCAACGACGACACGCATCACGACGGCGCCGAATCCGCGAACCGCCGGCACTCGCACTCCGCCGCGCAGCATCGCCGCCGTAAGACGCAGCGTCCGATTCATATTCTTCTCGGCGTCACCGGCTCGATCGCCGCGTTCAAGGCCTGCCAGCTCGCCTCGAGTCTGACCAAGCACGGCTGCGAGGTGCGCGTGATGATGACCGCGGCAGCACAGCGATTCGTCGGCCCGGCCACGTTCGACGCACTCACGCACACCACCACGCGCACGGTCATGTTCCCCGACTCCGAATACGCCATCACCACCGACGAATACGGCGATGCGCGGGTGGGTGTCAGCCACATCGAGGACGCCAAGTGGGCCGACATGGTGGTGATCGCCCCCGCCACGGCGAATGTGATCGCCAAATTCGCGTACGGTCTCGCCGACGACTATCTGACCAGTACCGTGCTGGCGGCGACCTGTCCGAAGCTGGTCTGCCCGGCCATGAACGTGCATATGTATGAGAATCCCGCCACCCAGCGCAACATCGGCATCTGCCGTGAACTCGGATTCCGATTCGTGGATCCCACATCCGGCATGCTCGCATGCCAGGACGTGGGCAAAGGACGCATGGCCGAACCCGACGATATCGAAACGGTGATCGGCGAGATCCTGGCCGAAACGCTGACCGGAACCGGGGAATCCAAGAATACGGACGATACGAACACGACCGCGAACGCAGGCGCGGCCACCCCCACCACAGTCCCCCCCTCTCTGAAGGGACTCAACGTGCTTGTCACCGCCGGCCCCACGCAGGAGCCGCTCGACCCGGTGCGCTATCTGACCAACCACTCCACCGGCAAGATGGGCTACGCGCTGGCCGAGGCGGCACGAGACATGGGCGCCACGGTCACCCTCGTCTCCGGACCGGTGGCACTGCCCGAACCGCAGGGCATGAACATCGTGCACGTGACCACCGCGCGTGACATGTTCGCCGCGGTGTCCGACCACTTCGCACAAGCCGACATCACCGTGATGGCGGCCGCCGTCGGCGACTTCCGCGCCGAAAACGCCAGCCCGCAGAAGATCAAGAAGCACGGACGCACCACGCTCACGCTCGAGCTGGTCGCCAATCCGGACATTCTCGCCTGGGCCGGCGAGCACAAACGCGCCGACGGCTCGCAGACCCTGTGCGGATTCGCCATGGAAACCGAGCATCTGGTGGAAAACGCCGCCCGCAAGCTCGCCGAAAAGCACTGCGACATGCTCGTGGCCAACAATCTGCGCGACCCGGGCGCAGGATTCGCCACCGACACGAACGTGGTGACGATCCTCACGCCGGCGACCGACACCGACGATCAGAACGACGAATCCCACAACATCGCCGATATCGAGCGCATCGGCCAGATGCCCAAGACCGAACTGGCGAAACTGATCCTCGCCCGGCTTAACGGTCTGCGCGCCAGGCAGTGACACCCCATCCCGACACCATGTCAAACACAGCAACGAGAAACAGGACAAGAAGCAGGAAAAGAGGCACCATGCTGATCGCCGTCGACATCGGCAACACCAACATCGTCATCGGATTCATCGACGGCGACAACATCGTGGGCACCTACCGTCTGACCACCAAGACCCGCCGCACCAGCGACGAGTACGCGATGATGCTGTCCACGTTCATGTCGATGTCCCGCATCAACCCCGACGAGGTGGATGACGTGATCATCTCCTCGGTAGTGCCGAAGGTCATGTACGCGTTCCGTTCCAGCATCAGGAAATTCCTCGGAACCGAGCCGATCATCATCGGACCGGGCATCAAATGCGGCATCAACCTGCGTCTCGACGAGCCGAAGACCGTGGGAGCCGACCGCATCGCCGACTGCGCAGGTGCCTATTATCTGTACGGCGGGCCGGTGCTCGTGATCGATTTCGGCACGGCCACCACCTACGACTATGTGGACGAGAACGGCGTGTTCAGCGCCGGCGTGATCGGCGTGGGTCTGGAGACGAGCGCGAATTCCCTGTGGAGTCAGACCGCGCAGCTACCGGAGATCGAGATCGAACGCCCCGACACGATTCTCGCGACCAACACGAAGACCGCCATGCAGGCCGGCATCTACTTCCAGTTCCTCGGCGGTGTGGAATACACGATCGCCCAGTTCCGCAAGGAGATCGGCAACGACTTCAAGGTGGTGGCCACCGGCGGACTCGGCCGTGTGCTGTACGACGCCACCGATTCGATCGACGTGTACGACAGCCAGCTGATCTTCAAGGGATTGGCGATCATCTATGCCCGTCTGCACGCGCAGAGCAAGTCGGGTGGCAAATCGGGGAAGTCGGTCAGGTCCGGCAAATCCCACCGTAGGTAGCGGTACGTCAGGCGAAGGCAGCGAGGCATCATGAAAATCGGGTTCATCGGGGCAGGCAAGGTCGGTTGCGCCATGGGCGCGCATCTGCGTCGGTCGGCGCTCGTCACCGTCAGCGGATACTACAATCGTCCGTCCGACGCCGCCGAGACGGCCGCGAACGCGTTGGATGTCGACGAATTCACATCACTGGCCGACATCGTGGAACACAGTGACATGCTGCTCGTCACCGTGCCCGACGACGCAATCGCATCCGTCTGGCGGGAGCTTCGGGAACTGCCCGGCAATCCCATCTCCGGCATGGCGGTGGGCCACTGCAGCGGATGCCTGTCGTCGCGCGTGTTCGACGGCAGTGCCGAACTCGGCGTGTCCGCGTTCTCCATGCATCCGATGCAGGCGGTGAGCGAGCGCTTTCCCGCCGACGGCCGCGATCAGCTCGACGGCGCGTTCTTCGCGCTCGAGGGTGACCCCCGATGCACGGAAATGCTGGGACAGCTGCTCGGTTCGCTTGGCAACCGGTCCCGAGTGATCGATGCCGCCGCCAAGACCCGGTATCATGCGGCCGCCGCCATGGCGAGCAATCTGCCGATCGCGTTGTGGAATGCGGCGGTGGAGACGCTGCGGTCGTGTGGATTCACGGAATCCGACGCCCGGGAGGCACTCCGCGCGATGATCGTGCACAACGCGGAAAGCTTCTGCGAGCGCGGGGCAAAGTCGGCGCTCACCGGTCCGGTCGAGCGTGCGGATGTGGGCACGGTTCGCGCGCATCTCGAGTCGCTCTCCCCCGAGGCGCGGGCGCTGTATGAACCGTTGTCGCGTGCGCTGCTGTCGATCGCGGCGGCGAAGAATCCCAATCGCGACTATGCGGCGCTGCGTGATCTGCTCGATGACGGTCTTGCGAATTCCTCGCATCCGAACGCATCGAGCCGAACGTCTTAGGCCGAACGTCTGAACGTCTCAGGCAACAACTGACACTTTATGTCATAACTGAATATCATCACCGATAATTGAACACGGCGCGGATCGGGAGGCCGACCGCGACCAATGAAAGGAATAATCAATGAAGAACACCGCAGTCACATTCCGTGCGGCCAAAGCCAAGGGCGAGAAGCTGTCCATGCTCACCGCCTACGACTACACCACCGCGAAGCTGATCGACGAATCCGGCATCGACGGCATTCTGGTCGGCGATTCGCTGGGCATGGTCATGCTCGGCTATGATTCCACGCTGCCGGTGACCATGGAGGATATGATCCATCACGCCAAGTGCGTGACGCGTGGCGCCAAGAACGCGCTTGTGGTGGTCGATCTGCCGTTCATGGCCTATCACACCGTCGATCAGGCCGTGGAGAACGCCGGACGACTCGTCAAGAAGGGCGGCGCGCAGGCCGTGAAACTCGAGGGCGGCGTTGCGTTCCACGATCAGATCAAGGCCATTGTGACCGCGTCCATTCCGGTCATGGCGCATCTGGGGCTCACCCCGCAGTCGGTGAACGCGTTCGGCGGCTTCAAGGTGCAGGGCAAGAACGTCAAGACCGCACAGCAGATTCTCGACGACGCGCGTGCGATCGAGGATGCCGGCGCGTTCGCCGTGGTGCTTGAGGGCGTGCCCACGCTGCTGGCCAAGCGCATCACCGAGGAGCTGTCGATTCCGACGATCGGCATCGGTGCGGGAGACGTGACCGACGGTCAGATCCTCGTATATCAGGATCTGCTGAACATGTACGGCGAGATGAAGCCGAAGTTCGTGCGTCACTACGCCGAGATCGGCGCGCAGATGCGTGACGCGTTCGGTCGTTATATCGCCGACGTGAAGTCCGGTGCCTTCCCCGACAACGATCGTGAAGGCTTCAAGATGGACGAGGCCATTCTCGACGAACTGAAATAACGACTGAAATATCGCGGAAATACCTCCGGACGATACCGTACATTCACTCGTCATCGTCACTATCGATATCGTCAATAATCCAATAATCCGTAATCCAATAATCCGTTGAGAACAATTCATTGAGGAGATCATCATGACTACTGAAACCACTGCGTCCGCAGAAGCATCATTCGCCGTCGTTCACACCATCGCCGAAGTGCGCGAACAGGTCAAGGCATGGAAGGCCCAGGGCCTGACCGTCGGTCTGGTGCCCACCATGGGCTTCCTGCACGAGGGTCACAAGAGCCTGATCGAGCACGCCGTGGCCGACAATGATCGCGTGGTCGTCTCCGACTTCGTCAACCCCGTGCAGTTCGGGCCGAACGAGGATCTGGAGGCCTACCCGCGCGATCTCGACCGCGACTCGAAGCTCGTCTCCGGCGCGGGCGCGAACCTGCTGTTCAACCCCTCCCCCGAGGAGATGTACTACCCGAACCGCACCACCGCCATCACCATGGCCACGATCACCGAGGAGCTGTGCGGCAAGAGCCGTCCGGTGCACTTCGGCGGCGTGTGCACGGTGGTCGCCAAGCTGTTCAACATTGTGACGCCGAACCGCGCCTACTTCGGTCAGAAGGATGCGCAGCAGCTGCTCGTCATCAAGCGCATGGTCCGCGATCTCAACTTCGACATCGAGATCATCGGCTGCCCGATCATTCGCGAGGCCGACGGTCTGGCCAAGAGCTCGCGCAACACGTATCTGAACCCGGAGGAGCGCGCCGCCGCGCCGATTCTGCACAAGGCGCTGGAGGCCGGTCGTGCGCTAGCCGAGTCGGGCGAGAAGAACGCCGACGTGATCAAGGCGAAGGTGCGCGAGGTGCTGGCCACCGAGCCGCTCGCCGACCCGGAGTATGTTGAGGTGGTGGATCTGGAAAATGTGCACCCGGTCGCCACGCTTGACCAGCCCGTGCTCGTGGCCATCGCCGTGCGCATCGGCAAGACCCGTCTGATCGACAACTTCTTCTACCCCGAACTTCACTGATACTTCACTGACCCGATCACGCGATTATCACGTCGCGGAATCGATAACGCTAAGGAACACGAACACATCATGCAGCTCAATATGCTCAAAGGAAAGATTCATCGCGTCACCGTCACCGAGGCCCGTCTCGACTACGTCGGTTCGATCACCGTCGACTCCGATCTGCTCGACGCGGCCGGCATTCTCGAATACGAGAAGGTGGCCGTGGTGAACGTGAACAACGGACAGCGTCTGGAGACCTACACCATCGCCGGCGAACCCGGCAGTGGCGTGATCTGCCTGAACGGTGCGGCCGCCCACTTCTTCGACCCCGGTGACACGGCCATCATCATGTGCTACTGCCAGATGGACGCCGAGGAGGCTAAGAACCACAAGCCCAAGGTGGTGTTCGTGGATGAGAAGAACCACGCCACCCGCGTGACCAATTACGAGAAGCACGGTCAGATCGCCTGATCCGGTCGTGTGTGGTCTTGTGTGATCTTGTGAGATCTGGTCTGGTTTGGTCTGGCCTGATGGTCTGATGAGATCCGGTTTTCTCATGAGATCTCGTTGATGTCCCAGTCGTCCCCAGTCGTTCGTGTGATCCGGCTGGGGACGACTACTATCCATGGCCGGAGAGGGAGAATTAGCCGGATTAGGGACGACCGATGGGTAGTCGGGTGGATACGGTCTGGCAGGTACGGTCTGGACTGTCTGACGGATACAGTCTGGCGGGTATTGGCCGGGGATATTGACCGGTACTGTCTGGCGGGCAGTCAGACGGGTACGGCCAGATCCTCCGATCGGACAGGTTGGATCATGCGAATCCAGACAGACAGGCCAAATTAGTCAGATTGGGTCAAACAGACCGGACCGGGCAGACAAGCGGAATCAAACAGACCGAATCAGTTAGACCGGACCGAACAGACCGAATCAAACAGACCGATAGATCAAGTCCGCACGACTTCCAACGACCCAGTCATCGATGAATCAGCCCGGGATATGGGCCATCCCCTCGAGATTCCACATATCCACCCTCACATCCGAATCGTGAACACCCCAACTCATTACTGGGTAAATCCGGACACCACTCTAGGTAAACC
>NZ_JEOG01000030.1:0-26416 GCF_006408715.1 Bifidobacterium sp. UTCIF-39
CTGCGTCACCAGCGGTTGAGCAGCGGGGCGACCTCCTCCACGTAGGCGGTCAGCGCCGTGTCGATCACCTGATGCATGTCGTAGTACTGGTACGTTCCCAGACGTCCGCCGAATACGGTGTTCGGCTCGAGCTGCGCCTTGGTTCGATACTGATCGTAGGTGTTCCGGTCCTCGGGGGTGTTGATGGGGTAGTAGGGCTCGTCGTCGCGGGTCGCGAACCGCGAATACTCCTCCCACACCACCGTCTTGCCTGGCGCATACGATGCGGCGCGTTCCGGGTTGAAGTTCCTGAACTCGATCGCACGCGTGTACGGCACGTTCGCGTCGGAATAGTTCATGACCGGGCAGCCGAGGTGGTCATCCTCGTCGTAACGGCGTTCCGTGAAGTCCACGGTGCGCCAGCGCAGTGCGCCCAGCTCATAATCGAAATACCGGTCGATCGGGCCGGTGTAGATCACGGGAACACCGGCCTCGGCCAGCGCGCGCTTGTTCAGCGGCTGTGACTCGTCGAAGAAGTCCACGCCGAGCTTCACCTCGATGCGCGGATCTGCGATCATTCTCTCGAACCACGCGGTATAGCCGTCCTTTGGCAGTCCCTCCCACGTGTCCTTGAAATATCGGTTGTCGTAGTTGAATCGCACGGGCAGTCGGCGGATGATGCTCGCCGGCAGTTCACTCGGATCGGTCTGCCACTGCTTGGCCGTGTAGTTCTTGATGAACGCCTCGTACAGCGGCTGGCCGATGAGCTTCCGCCCCTGTTCGTCAAGGTTCCTGGCGATGCCGTGTGCGTGCTCGCCGGCCTGACGCTCAACCAGCGTGCGGGCCTCGTCGGGCGTGTAGTGCGCGCGGAAGAATTGGTTGATCGTGCCCAGATTGATCGGCAGCGGGTAGACCTCGTCGTCATGCGTGGCGTACACGCGGTGCACGTAATCCGTGAACTCGGTGAACCGGTTGGCGTATTCCCACACGCGACGGTTCGAAGTATGGAACAGATGCGCGCCGTACTTGTGGATTTCGATGCCGGTCTCCTTGTCGAAGTACGAGTAGGCGTTGCCGCCGATGTGGTCTCGTACGTCGATGATCAGCACACGGGCGCCGGCATGCTCGGCCGCCTGCTGTGCGATGGTCAGGCCGAACAGGCCCGCTCCCACGATGACGAGATCGGCGTTGACGGGGGTGGTGATCATATATGGTCCTCGACTTCTCTCATGGCAGACGCGCGGTTATGCGCGATTGTGTTTGAAACCGTGCCGTTCCATCGTACTGGGTATTCCAATGTGGGCGGGGGCGTGGGCCCGCGTGGGCCTGTGTCATGCCGCGCCGGAGTGGCGATGTCCTCGGATGTGCGGTATAGTGTGAATTCGGCTCCTACGCGGCGTCATGCCGCCCAACTCCCCCAGGGCAGGAATGCAGCAAGGGTAAGTGGTCTCTGTCGGGTGCGTAGGGGTCTTTTCTTTTTCTCTTTCGTTGTTTTTTATTCTCGGCTGTAGTTGTGTCTCGGACGTGGCCGTGCCGTGGCCAGATGCCGGTGTGGAATGTGACCCCGGCGACCAATCCTTGAGTTCTGTGCGGATTCGTTACCTATGCAGATATCAACCTTCGAGTTCTGTGCGGTCTGAATCGGAAATCCCGAGTATGAACGTTGGAATTTCAAGCCTCATACTTCGCATATCTGCTTTGGAACGCACAGAACTTGGAGATAGGTGTCCGCAGGGTCCTGGAATCCGCACAGAACTCGAAGATGGGCCTATGCGTGCGGTGATTGTCGTGAAAATGATGCTGTGTCCTCGGAGCCGATACGGTTTTCTGCCATGTTGTCCCCTGTGTTGTGTGTGTTCGTGGACTGGGGCCGATCGTGTCGTACTATAGTTGGTGTAACGTTTTATCAAGCGGATTTCCGCGATGTGATTCGCGGTAACGACTATAAATGCATCAATGACAGTGACGTAGTGCACATGATTCGTGAAGGAGCGAATATGGCAGAGAACCCAACGAAGATCATTCTTGATTCCGACCCCGGCCACGATGATGCGATGGCGATTCTGCTGGCGCTGGGCAATCCGAAGATCGAACTGCTCGGCGTCACCACCGTCGGTGGTAACCAGAGCCTTGACAAGGTCACCTACAACGCCCGCGCCGTACTCGAGGCGGCGCACGCCACCGACATCCCTGTACACGCCGGTGCTGATCGCCCGCTCGTCCGTCCGCTCAAGGTGGCCGCCGCAGTGCACGGCGACACAGGCCTCGACGGTGTGGAGCTGCCCGAGCCCACCCGTCCGCTCGACCCTGGTCATGCCGTCAACTGGATCATCGACACGATCATGAACGCTGAGCCGAAGACCATCACCCTCGTGCCCACCGGCCCGCTGACCAACATCGCGCTGGCCGTGCGCATGGAGCCGCGCATCGTCGATCGCGTCAAGGAGGTCGTGCTCATGGGTGGCGGCTATCACGTGGGCAACTGCTCGCCGGTCGCCGAATTCAACGTGGCCACCGACCCCGAGGCCGCACACATCGTGTTCAACGAGTCCTGGCCGATCACCATGGTGGGCCTTGATCTCACGCATCAGGCGCTGTGCACCCCCGACGTGCAGTCGCGCATTGACGCCATCGGCACTGATCTGTCCAAGTTCGCCAGTGGGCTCATGGACTTCTTCCGTGAGGCGTACAAGAACAATCAGGACTTCGTTGATCCGCCGGTGCATGATCCCTGCACCGTCGCCTACCTGATCGACCCATCCGTGGTGGCCACCCGTCGCTGCCCGGTGGACGTGGAGATCCACGGCGCGCTGACCACGGGCATGACCGTCGCCGATCTGCGTGGGCCGGAGCCCAGCGCCGAGGAATGCCACACGCAGGTGGCTGTGAAGCTGGACTTCGAGGGATTCTGGGGTCTGATCATCGACGCCATCAAGGCCATCGGCTGACTTTGCCGTCTGATGTGCGGTGCCGTTGCTGCGGTTGCCGCAGTTGAGCGATAGCGCCGCCCGTCGGGCATATACCCGACGGGCGGCACCCTTTCGGCTGCCATGGATCCGGCACGGCTCTCTTAGTGTGATCACACTAAGAAATGGGGATGGGGTCAAGCAGCATGGTGTCGGTGGTGGGAAGGTGACCGTATGTTATCGCTCTCAGGCGGAAACCATTGGGATTATTGGCGACACTCCGTACGTAACATCGAATTTGCATAAAATTCATCTGGGACTTATTGTATTCGAGTTGCTTCACGAAGGGGACTTCGGAAAGGCGACATGCGCCAGTAGCCCAGCGGATTAGAGCATCTGACTACGGATCAGAAGGTCGCAGGTTCGAATCCTGTCTGGCGCACTTAAGGCCTCGGAAACAATAGTGTCCGAGGCCTTTCCAATTTTTGGCGTTGTTTTTTGGGTTACAGGCCAGAACGTGTCCATTTTGGGGTGTAGGGCCTTGTCTCGGCTGGTGTGTCGCTGGCGTAAATGCAGGCGACGTGACCCTTTCGGAGTCGAATGGGCATCCGTCCCCGGACACACTTTGCGGCCTATGACCTTGGCCATCTCCGGTGCTTGTTCGGCATAGGCGTGCGTCCGATGAGTACGGAGTATCCTCTCCGATGCTTGTTTGCCGTATGCGTGCGTCCGATGAGCACTTCCACCGTTGGGTGCCCTTCGCGGTCCTGCCGTTCTTCTTCATCGCCCGACCGCAGATCGGGCACTTCTTCGCCTTGCTGGATTTCGTTCTCACGACATCCAGCCCGCCACCCGACCCATGGCACAAGCCGGCTATTTTCCCGCCGTCGAAAATAACCAGCCGACACGCCTACTGTCACAAGGCCAGATGCCAGTTATAAGCACCACAAAAGTTCCTATAACCCGGACTTCCATGATTCGTACTCCTACAATGAGGCGCATGACCAATACCGTGACAAACACGACAAACACCGAGTACGATTTCTACGCCGCCGGCCCGTTCTTCAACCCCACCGAGGTGGCCAGCATGGAACGCCTTGAAGCCACGCTGGAATCCCACGGCAAGAAGCTGTTCAAGCCGCGTTTCGAGTCCGATCTCGCCGCCATCGGTGCCGAGGCCTGCTTCGAGGCCGATGTCGAAGGCATCCGCAGCGCCAAGGCCGTGATCGCCAATCTGATCGACGATGATCCGGGTACGATGTTCGAAATCGGCTATGCGCACGGCATCGGCAAGCCCGTGTACGCCTACCTTGACGGCCTCAAGGATGGTGACGCCGTGAACATCATGATCTCCCAATCCGTGGATGCCATCTTCACCTCCGCCGAGGATCTGGCACGATTCCTGGAGACCGGCGAGCACGTGGACCCCATCCTCAAGGATTTCTGATCGGATCGATCAATCTTGCCGGATGACGCGATGGGCTCCGTTCCGCCCCGTCTCCCCACTCAGCAGCCCTATCTACCGCTCGCTAGGTCTTTTCGCGGCTTTGCAGACTTCTAACCCTCGTTCGGTAGGCACCCAAGCCAGGAGAACCCCGGTGGAATCGCATCACGGCCGTCGAACAATGGCCAAATCATGCCGGTTGCCGTCGGAGCGACTGCCTAGCGAAGAGGGGAAAGATCTCGGCGATTCGTATATTCTGCCTAGCGAGCGGGGGATAGCTTCACGGACAGCGGTTCTGCAACGGTTTGGGCCCCGTCGGCTCTAAAGTCGTGACTATGAGTGACAAGAAGCCATCGAATCTGTATTTCGAACCGTTGGATCCGGAACCCGACGATTCCTCCGCCACGCAGTCGTTCCCGCCGGCCGCTTCCTCGGGCAATCCGGGATCGGCGGGAATGGCTCCAAACGTGGCGAACGCGTCGGGCCCCGGAACTCCCGGCGCCCTGTCCCCGCTTGAGGCCGAGGCGCTGGGACTGCAAGGGGAGCCGTCAAGCGCTCTCGCCTCCCTCGCACAGGTTGCAGACGACGATGACGATGCACCCGTCACCAGACGCGGTAAACGAGGCCGCGGTCTCAGTCAATCCGCAGCGACCGACGATTCCGTGGATCCTCGCATGCCCCGCGACCGGTCCGATGACCTGCTCGTCAGCCGTCCCCGCATATCCAGCGTGGTGCTCTGCGTAGTGTTCGGCCTGACGATTCTCGCCATCGCCGCCGTCGTGTATCTGGTGGGCGTGGGAACCGTAGGCGGCCAGGAATACGACAATCTCGCCGTCGACGGATTCGCCGACGCGCTTCCGGGCTGGCTCGCCGCCCTATGCTCGCCGCTCGCCGCATCCGTGACACTCGGCCCAACATCCATCCCGGTCATGGCCTTCGCCGATATCGTCTTCGGCGTGGTGGCGCTCATCGTGGCCATCGCACGCAAACGCTGGCTCGTGATCGGACAGCTCGTCACGCTCGCCATCGTCGCGTTCGCCGCCGCCGAACTGCTGAAGAAACTGCTGCCTCGCCAGGTCTACGACGTATCGATGATCAAAACCGAAGGCAACACGGCCCCCTCCGGTCACATGACCATGGTCGTGGTGGTCGCGCTCGCCCTGCTGTGCGTGGTGCCGCGCGTCTGGCGCGCACTGGTCGCCGTGATCGCCGCCGCATACGCATCCCTGTCGGGCATGGCGCTGCTGGTCGGCGCATGGCATCGTCCGTGCGACGTGATCATGGCGGTCGCGCTCGCTTCCGGACTGGCGTTCCTGGCATTGGCGTTCACGAGGTCGTCGGGCATGGACGAGCCCGGCACCCGTGCATCGTCGGCAAGCATCCAGATCGTCGGCACGGTCATGATCGCCGGTGGCATCATGGCGCTCGCCTACGGCCTGTATGTGGTCTGGCAGCTGGCGCCCGGTCTGCAGTACAGCGCCAAATGGGCGTCCTCGGCGGCACACGGATCGGCAGGCATTCTGATCTGCGGGTCCGTGATGCTCACGTTCGGACTCATGCTCGCCATGCGTCACATCACCGCCGCCCCGCTGTCCAAGATCGGTCTGGTGGGTGCCCCGCCCGCGCCGCCGCGCAAGCGCTGACGCTTCGATCGGCCCGCCCGCGCCGCCGCGCCGCCGCGCCGCCACCTGCCGTGATCGGCATCACGCCAACGACGTGTTCGAACTGCCGATTCGTCAAACCGGGCGAGGTCATGGTTATTATGCACTGTAGTTGACCAAGAAGGAGAGACCATGACTGACGGCACCAAGCTCGTTATCGTCGAGTCGCCTACCAAGGCGAAGAAGATCGGCGGTTACCTGGGCAAGGGGTATGAGGTGATGGCGTCGGTGGGCCACATCCGTGATCTGGCCCAGCCCTCGCAGGTTCCGCCCAGCCGCAAGGAGAAGTTCGGCAAGTTCGGCGTCGATGTGAACGATGGATTCGAGCCGTATTACATCGTCAACGACAACAAGAAGTCCACGGTGGCCGAACTCAAGTCCGCGTTGAAGAACGCCGACGAACTCTATCTCGCAACCGATGAGGATCGCGAGGGAGAGGCCATTGCCTGGCATCTGGTGCAGACGCTCAAGCCCAAGGTGCCGGTCAAGCGCATGGTGTTCCACGAGATCACGCCGGAGGCGATCAAACGATCACTCACCGCCACGCGAGACGTGGATGGGCACATGGTCGACGCACAGGAGACCCGTCGTGTGCTCGACCGACTCTACGGCTACGAACTGTCCCCCGTGCTGTGGCGCAAGGTGGGGCCGGGCCTGTCCGCCGGCCGTGTGCAGTCCGTCGCCACCCGACTGATCGTCGAGCGCGAGCGCGAACGCATGACGTTCGTTCGCGCCTCGTACTGGGATGTGCTCGCCACGCTGGTGGCCGCGGACGGTGATGTGGACGCCGGATTCGATTCGCGTCTTGTCTCACTTGGTGGCCGTCGTCTCGCCGTGTCCAAGGATTTCGGTGCCGACGGGCAGCTCACCGACGCAGCGCGCAAGGACGAGCCGGTCGTCATGGACGAGTCACTGGCCAACGCCGTCGCCGAGGCCGTGCGTGACGTGCCGTTCGTCGTGCGATCTCTGGAGACCAAGCCGTATCGTCGTCGTCCCCAGCCGCCGTTCACCACGTCCACGCTGCAGCAGACGGCCGGCAATCGTCTTGGATTCAGTTCTCGTGCCACCATGCGTGCCGCGCAGGGCCTGTACGAGAACGGTTACATCACGTATATGCGTACCGATTCGGTCACGCTGTCGCAGGAGGCCATCGCCGCCGCCCGCGACGAGGTGAGCAAGCGGTACGGCGAACGGTTCCTGTCGGACAGCCCGAAGCAGTATGTGACCAAGACCGCGGGTGCGCAGGAGGCGCACGAATGCATCCGTCCGGCGGGTTCCACGTTCCGTTCCCCGGAGGAGCTGGCGAGCCGCGTGCCGCCGGACCAGCTGAAGCTGTACACGCTGATCTGGCGTCGTACGCTCGCCTCGCAGATGGCCGACGCCACCGGTTCCACCGCAACCGTTCGGTTGGGTGCCGACTCCGGTGCCCATGGCGAGGCGCTGTTCCAGGCGTCCGGTACGGTGATCGAGTTCCCGGGCTTCATGGAGGTGTACGGGGGAGCGCGTTCCGCGTCCGGTTCCGCAGGCAGGTCCGGTGGTGATGCCGGCGACAAGGGCAAGACCGCGAAGGACACCGAGAACGTGTCGCTGCCGCCGATGGCCGTGGGCGACGCGCTGCATGCCGTCGACGTCGATTCCGCCGGTCACGAGACGCAGCCGCCGGCGCGCTACACCGAAGCATCGCTGGTCAAGACGTTGGAGGCCAAGGAGATCGGCCGCCCGTCCACGTATGCAAGCATCATTTCCACGATCATCGATCGCGGGTACGTGTATGAGAAGGGCCGTGCGCTGATCCCGTCCTGGCTGGCGTTCTCTGTGGTCAAACTGCTTGAGACGAATTTCCCGCAGTACGTGGATTATCAGTTCACCGCGCAGATGGAGAACGGTCTTGATCAGATCGCGCGCGGTCATGAGAGCGGCCGTGACTGGCTGACGCGATTTTACTTCGGCACCGGCGAGGGTACGGTGGATTCGCCCGAGACCGCGCATAAGGGCCTGCAGCAGCAGGTGGCGCAGCTGGGTGACATCGACGCGCGTGAGATCAACACGATCGACATCGGCGACGGACTGCATGTGCGCGTGGGACGATACGGTCCGTATCTTGAGGACACGAAGAACCTTGACGACGAGGGCAATCCGAAGCATGCGTCGATTCCCGACACGCTGGCCCCCGACGAGCTGACGCCCGAAGTCGGTCATGAGCTGATCGCCACGAACTCCGGTGGCCCCCGCGTGCTGGGCACGGACCCGGTCACCGGTGGAACCGTGGAACTGCGCAAGGGGCGGTTCGGTCCGTACGTGGCGCTGATCACGCCGGAGATGCAGGCGCAGGCCGAGGCCGAGAAGGCTGCCGAGAAGGAGGCCGAGGAGAAGGCTCGCAAGGCCGCCGAAGAGGCCTCCGCCAAAGGTGAGCCGGCTCCGAAGCGCCGCGCCACGCGCAAGAAGAGCGTCGCACCCAAGCCGAAGATGGCCTCGCTGTTCAAGACCATGAATCCCGAGGCGCTGTCGCTGGACGACGCGCTGAAGCTACTCAGCCTGCCCCGATTCGTTGGCACGCTTGAGGAGACGAATGCGGAGACCGGCGAGATCACGAAGGCCACGGTCGAGGCCAACAACGGTCGTTACGGTCCGTACCTGACCAAGACCGTCGAGGGCGACAAGGCCGAGACCCGATCGCTGGGTAGTGAGGACGAGATCTTCACTGTGGATCTGGCCAAGGCGAAGGAACTGTTCGATCAGCCCAAGTACGGTCGCGGACGTGGTCGTGCGGCGGCCAAGCCTCCGCTGCGTGAACTCGGTCCCGATCCCGACACCGCCAAGCCGGTGACGATCAAGGATGGTCGTTTCGGCCCGTACATCACCGACGGTGAGACGAACCGTACGCTGCCGCGGCAGTTCACGCCCGAGTCGATCTCCCCGGAGGAGGCGTTCCGTCTGCTCGCCGAGAAGCGTGCCGCTGGTCCGACCAAGCGCCGGACCGCGCGCAAGTCGACGAAGTCGACATCGACCGCGAAGAAGACCACGACCCGGAAGACGACCGCCAAGAAGACGACCAAGACCACGGCGTCGAAAACGTCAACGTCGTCGGCGTCGAAGTAACCGTAACCGTTACGTGGGCAGTGTATACCCGAGCAATACAGTTGTATAAACGTTGTAATTTCAACGTTTTTGGGCACTGCGTCATCTGGGCCGGACGGCCCACGTAACGCAACACGGCGAAAGTTGGCACGCGCCGATACGGTAGAAGGCATGGCTGGACTGTTCATTTCCTTTGAAGGCGTTGACGGCGTGGGCAAGACCACGCAGGTGGAGCGACTGCGGCAATATCTCGAATCCCGCGGGCGTACGGTCGTCGTGACCCGCGAGCCGGGCGGTACGCCGTTGGGCGTGGCCCTGCGCAAACTGCTCCTGCACAACGTGTCGTCAAGCAACGTGTCGTCAGGCAACGCGTCAGACGATGCATCGTCGGATTCCGGCACGGCGAACAATCCCCCCGCCGACATCGCCCCGCGTGCCGAAGCCCTGATCTTCGCCGCCGACCGAGCCCAGCACGTGGCCGAACTGATCCGCCCGGCATTGGACCGCGGCGATGTGGTGATCACCGACCGGTATCTCGATTCCTCGTTGGCGTATCAGGCCGGCGGCCGCGAGCTCACCCCCGCCGAGATCCGCAATCTGAGCCTGTGGGCCACGAATGGTCTGCTGCCGGTCCGCACGTATCTGCTCGACATGGATCCGTCCGTCTCCCATACCCGTCTGCAGCATGAGGCCGATCGTATGGAGTCCGCCGGCGACGACTTCCAGAACCGTACGCGTCGCGCGTTCCTTGATCTTGCGTCGGCCGAACCGGATCGTTTCCGTGTGATCGACGCCGCGCAGTCCATCGATCAGGTCTGGTCAGCGATCCAGTCGGATATCGACGATCTGCTCCGCACAATGCACAATATGCACGACGATCGTGTGAACGACGACTGCAGTGTGCACGACGTCCCTAGCACACACGACGACCGATCGGAGAGCCGATGACCAGTAATGACACGTTCACCGCGCCGCAACCACAGTCCGCAACGACTGTGCTCGTCCCGCAGCCGCAGCACACGCCCGCCGTCTGGTCAACGATCGTCGGACAGCGTCCCACCGTGGAACTGCTGTCCCGTACGGCCGCGACCACCGCCGACATCGCCCAGTCCTGGCTGATCTGCGGTCCCGCCGGCTCCGGCCGTTCCAACGTGGCCCGCGCATTCGCCGCCGCGCTCGAATGCCCGAATCATGGCTGCGGCGAATGCTCCACATGCCGCCATATCCTCGCCGGCACACATCCTGACGTGACCGTGCTCGCCACCGACAAGGTGACCATCGGCATCGATGAGGTCCGTGGCATCATCGAGAAATCCGAGCAGATGCCCAGCACCACGCCGTGGCGGATCATCATCATCGAAGACGTGGATCGCATGCTCGAACGCACCACCAACGTGCTGCTCAAGGAGATCGAGGAGCCGGCCGCGCATACGATCTGGCTGTTGTGCGCGCCGAGTGCGCAGGATGTGCTGCCTACCATCCGTTCGCGTACGCGCGTGGTGAATCTCGCCATTCCCAGTGATCGTGCGGTCGCCGAATTCCTGATGACATCGGTGAATCCCACACTGCCGGATGACAAGCGCTTCACCGAGCATGTGGCGGCCCGCGCCGCGCGACTGGCCGAGGGGCATATCGGCATCGCCCGGCTGTACGCCACGAACGAACGTGTGATGACCGACCGTGACACGCTCGTGGTGGGCGTGCTCAATCTGACCAAGGCATCGGACGCGGTATTGCTCGCCGATCATCTGATCTCCGACGCCAAGGCGCAGGCCGAGGCGGAGATCGATGCGCAGACCGCGCGTGAACAGGCCGATTTTCGTCGTGTCAACGGATTGGGGGAGAAGGACCGAATTCCGCCGAAAATCCGTGGTGCCTACAATGCGATCGGCAAGAAGGGGGACGTGCGGCGGCGCGTGACACGACGCAGCCGTGACGTGCTCGACCGCGGGCTCAATTCCATCGCCAGTGTGTATCGCGACGTCGCCGTGCTGCAGAATGATGCCGAGGGGTCCGTCGGCATCGTCAACAAGGAGAATCGCACGGCCATCGCCGAGCTTGCGTCGCGTCTGAGCCGTCAGTCGGCCATCGAACGACTGGAATACGTGGCCGAGGCCCGCCGTCGTCTCGCGGGCAACGGCAATCCGCTGCTGGTCTTCGAGGCGCTGTTCTGTGCGTTGATCGTGCCGTGACAGTGCGTTGATCGTGCCGTGACGTTGATCGTGCCGTGACGTTGATCGCACGGTGATCGCGACGAAAACGGGCAACGGCGTCCGCCGCAAAGGAGAATCCCATGAACATCACTGGTGTCGGCATCGGCCACGGTGTTGCGATCGGTCCGGTCGTTCGCATGGTTGCCGAGTTGCCGGAGCCGTCCGATATACCCCGCTCCGAAAGCGTCCCAGCCGAAGTGGAGATCAACAGGGCCGCCGCTGCGCTTGCTGCGGTGAACGCCGACCTGCGTCGTCGCGCCGAAAAGGCCGCCAACGGCGATGATGGCACCAGACAGGCCGCTCCGATCCTGCAGGCCATCGCCATGTTCGCATCCGACCCGTCGCTGGCACGGAACATCGTGACGCTCATCGCCAATGGCAAGACCGCCGAACGCGCCGTGTTCGAAGGATTCGGCGCGTTCGAGTCCGTGTTCGAATCGCTCGGCGGCCATCAGGCCGAGCGCGCGGCCGATCTGCACGATGTCGGCCAGCGCGTCATCGCCGATCTGATGGGCCTGCCCGCCCCCGGCATCCCGTGCAGCGAGACCCCGTTCGTGCTCGTGGCCGAGGATCTGTCGCCCGCGGACACCGCCTCGCTTGACATGACCAAGACGCTCGCCATCGTCACCTCGCAGGGTGGACCCACGTCGCACACCGCCATCCTTGCCCGCGCCCGCGGCATCGTGACGGTGGTGTCCGCCGCCGGAGCCGAATGCCTGACCGACGGCGAGACGGTGATCGTCAACGCCGCCAAGAACACCGTCGTGGCCGATCCGACCGACGACGAGATCACCGTAGCCGAAGCCGCGCGCGCCCTCGCCGCCAAGGCCAAGGAACTGCGCGGCAAGCCCGGCTCGCTCAAGGACGGCACCCACATTCCGCTGCTCGCCAATGTGAGCAATCCCAAAGACGCCGACCCCGCACTCGAATACGGTGCCGAGGGCGTGGGCCTGTTCCGCTCCGAGTTCCTGTTCATCGGTAACGTCGAACCGCCGACCGTCGAGGAGCAGACCGCCGCCTATGCCGAACTGCTCAGCCGTTTCCCCGGCAAGAAGGTCGTGATCCGCATGCTGGATGCCGGCGCGGACAAGCCGATGCCGTTTCTCACTCCGGAGGACGAACCGAACCCGGCGCTGGGCCTGCGCGGTCTGCGCACCCTGCGCGTGCACAAGGACATCATCGAAGGCCAGCTCAAGGCCCTTGCCGCTGCCGACGCCCAGACCGACGCCGACCTGTGGGTCATGGCGCCGATGGTGGCCGATGAGCATGAGGCCGCCTACTTCGTCAAGCTCGGCAAGAGCTTCGGCCTGAAGAAGGTCGGCGTGATGGCCGAGGTGCCGTCCATCGCCATGGTGGCCGACAAGGTGGCCAAGGTGGCCGACTTCGTGTCGATCGGCACCAATGATCTGACCCAGTACACGCTGGCCGCCGACCGTACGCTCGGTTCGGTGGCCAACTACCAGACCGCATGGCACCCCGCCGTGCTCCGCGCGATCGCGATGATCGCCGACGCCGGCAACGAGAACGGCATGCCGGTCGGCGTGTGCGGTGAAGCCGCCGCCGATCCGGATCTGGCCGTGGTGCTCGCCGGCCTTGGCGTCAACTCGCTGTCGATGACTCCGGCGGCGTTGGACGGCGTGCGCGCCGAACTCGCCAACTGGACGCTTGAGGAAGCGCGCCAAAAGGCATCCGAGGCTCTGGATGGCACCTTCTACAAGCCCGCCTGGGGAGACTGACGGCCCGCCGCAGCGTGGTAGACCGTCAGAGCATCACCGTGTGATGTCCGTAGCCAAGTCCGCCACCCGTCGTTACGCCGTGCGGGGACTTCAGATACGCCGTGGCATGCGCCGGCACGTCGATGTCCACACGCAATCCGTACCGTACGCCGGCGTCGTCCAACGCCACGCGTGCGGCATCCACCACGATCGGCCCGCGCACGGTGGGCACAACGGCCCGCGCCTGATCCACCGACCCACGCTTGCCCGGCTCGCCCAACTGCGGCTTCACCGTGAACGTGGCATACCCCGGCGAGGTCGGCCGAATGCCGAGCAGACCCTCCGGCAGCAGGAACGCCGGCGACGCGGCCCACGGATGCGAATACGTGGTGTTCGGCTTGAGCTCCACATCCCACGCCTCCATGGTGGCACCGGCCCCCTTGTCGATCATGTTCATCCAGGTACGCAGCCCGTCATGCGAGGCGATCAGCGCATTGGCGTCCGCGCCGAGTCCCGCCCTGTACAGTCCGGTCAGGTACACGCTGGCCGCATACACACTGCATGCCATGCCCTTGCCGCGCAGGAAGGCACCCACCGCGGCGATACGATCCCGCGGCACCTGCGCAAAGGCGAGCGCGAACGCCGAAGCGTGCAGTGAATGATGTCCGATGCGCTCGCCGTCGGCCCCGTCGGTCAGTCCGTCGATATAGGCTCCGGCCTCGGCGTCGTACAGGCGATCATGAATGGCCGCGCGCATACGATCGGCGATGCGCCCGAACCGGTCGGCGTCCTCACCGCGTCCGAGCGCACGCGCAATATCGGCCATATCGGCGAACGTCTGCGAGGAGAGCGCGTTGATCACCGTGTTCACCCGACCGAATTCGAATCCGTCGCGTTCCACCGGCGGCCAGTCGATCAGATCGCCGTCGGTCACGCTGGACTCGCCGGGATCCTTGACGATCAGTCCGGATTCCTCGTCGAGATGACCGAGCGGCAGCAGCGCGACCAGCTGATCGTAGTGCGTGGCGATCTGCCGCATGGACCCGGTGCGCATCCATGCGTCGTGCGCGGCGAGAATCAGATACAGCGGCCATTCCGTCGGCCAGGTGCGGTTGGCGATCAGCCAGTCCACCGAATATTCGGCGAGCGCGGGAGCGTCGTCGCAGATCAGATGCGCCTGCTGCTGCAGCCATGCGTCGCCCTCGTACGGTGCCCGTTCACGCGTCCACGAATCGGCGTAGATATTGCCGTTGGTCGATTCCATGGTGTTGCGGCAGAACGCCCACACCGTGTTCAGCGTGGCGTCGGACGATGAGAATGCCGCCGAACGATCGAACGGATAGACGAGCGCGGCGGCCTCGATGCTGGCGTTGCCGTCAGCCAGTCGACGCAGCAGAGCTCGTGACGCATCGTCGTCCGCCGGAATGATCTCCACGTACCGGAACACGCGCAGGCCCCACGTTTCCATGGACGCGGTGTCGTCGGTGAGATGCCAGATGTCCTCGTACGTGTTGAATGCGCTGAGATGGTATTTCACCGATCCGTCGGCGTTGAGCACCTCACCGTAGCGGATGCGCAGCGTCGGCCGTGCGTTGCCGTGTGCGTTCTCGGTCTGGGACGCGCCGCGAACCGTGTTGTGCACTGCCTGCGTGATGCGCACGCCGCCCTCCCACGTGCGGCCGAAGTCTAATACCAGATGGCCGTCGTCGGTGGTGCGAATCGCGGCCGGCGCATGATACTGCACCTCGGGCTTGTCCGTAGGCGTCGGCGCGAGCGCGGCGAACGACTCGCGCACCGCCGCCGGCGACCACGCGGCATCGTCGAAACCGGGCTCGCTGAATCCGAACGGATAGTTCGCCGCCTGCACGTTCTCCGCCGGCGCCTCGAAATACTGCGTGCCCACGGATGCCGAATCCGGGTAGATCGTGGTGCCGGGCAGCGCTCGCCAATCCTCGCCCGTGCCGAAACGGGCCGTCGTCCCGTCGTTGAACATCACGTCAAGCTGGGCGAGATACCGCTGATCCTCCACCGTGTATGCCAGCGCGCCGATGGCGTTCCGGCCCGGACGTAGCAGCGCCGTCACATCGTAGCCGTCGTAGCGTGCCTCGTTGGCGATGGGGAATACGGGACCGTATCCGACGAACGATCCGTTGACCCAGGTGCGGTGCACGAACTGGCGTGCCGCGCGCGTGCTCGATGCGGTCACGTTGAGCGTGGCCCAGCGCACCGGCTTGTCCGGCAGCGTCACCTCGCCGCGCAGGAACGCCCATCCGCGGGAATTGTGAGGATCGGCGGCCTTGGTGTTGCCCACGAAGAACGAGTCGTCGGTCGGCGCGGTCTCTTCGTCGGGCAGGTTGAATTCGGCGGACTCGTCCACAACGCCGTCCGCCGGGGCGTCGGCCGGGACCCAGATGGGGACGGCCTGCCACCGGTCGCCGGCACCGCTGCCGAACGTCACCGGATCGGACCAGGGGGATACGTGACCATGGCCGTCCCAGACGCGCACCTCGAGCCAGTATCGGCTGGATACGGGCAGTTCGAATCCGTCGAGCGTCACGCTGACCGTGCCGTCATACGGCTGGCGTCCGGAATCCCAGACGGTGATGCCTCCTCCCGGACGATCGGTGACGATGATCTGCCAGTGCGTCCACTCGGATGGGGACGACGGTTCGGTATCGATGCCGCCATCGGCGGTGGCATCGGCGGTGGCGTCATCCACCCACCACCGCACGGTCACGGGGGTGCCGGACATGAGATCCACCGGTTCGATGCGATCGTTCACGCGAATATGTCCCACGCGGATATGGCCGAGACTGAGGGAACCCGTTCCGGGCGTATCGGCAGATTCCTGCGCCGTGGTGTTTGCCGTGGCGCTTACGGTGTTTTTTACGGCCGTCGTGTCTGCATGTGCCGGAGTCGTCATACTATGCTCTTTTCGTCAACATCATTGTTTGTGGTACGTGCATTGATGGTAGATATGACCGTGGGTTAGCATGGCTGTTGCCCGTGATTTGCGTTTTTTGCCGGTTTTGCAGACGACATGGCTAGGCGTATACGCGCATTATGCACGTCGTGAGGGAGGTTGGATCGATGACGAGTCCGGAATCGCCTATGGAATCGCCCGCGGAATCGCCTGTGGGCCGACGTGCCGCCCTTGGCCGTGAGGTGCGTCTTGTGGATGTCGCCGCTGACGCCGGCGTCGCCCCGTCCACGGTGTCGCGCGCATTCCGCAATCCCGATCGTGTGAATCCCGCCACGCTGGCCGTGATTCGTGAATCAGCGGAACGACTCGGCTACGTGCATCGGCCATATCGCCGTCGCATCGGAAAGACGGCAGGCGTGATCTCACTGGTCGTCAAGGACACTGCCGCATCGTCATCGCTGTTGCGCGGGGCCCAGGACGAGGCCTACGCCTCCGGTCTTGCCATCAGCGTGATCGAGTCGAACCGCACCGGCCAGTGGGAGACGTCGTTCACGGAAGAGATTTCGGAGACGTCCAAGGGAGTGCTGATCGCCTCCGATCGTGTGGATGCGCCGCGTCTGGCGAAGTTGGCCCGTCGCGTGCCGCTGGTGGCGCTCAACCGTCCGGTTCATGGGGTGTCGAGTGTGGTGCCGTATGCGTTTTCCGGCGTGCATCAGGCGTTGGCGCTGCTGATGTCGAATCGGCACTCTGAAGTCGTGTACGTGTCCGGTCCCGATTCGTGGGCGGACCGGTCGCGTTGGCATGCGGTCGAGTCGGTCGCCAAGTCACGGGGGATGGCCGTGCGACGCGTGGGGCCGTTCGAATCCTCCGCGGAGGGCGGCGGGCAGGCGGCCCGCATGCTGCAGGGGCCGTCGTGCCCGAGTGCGGTGATCTCGTATAACGACGTGATCGCGGCCGGCATGATCGCCCAGTTCGCACGTGACGGCGTGAACGTGCCCGGCGATGTCTCATTGATCACGTTCGACGATTCCCCGCTGGCGTCGATGATGATGCCGCCGTTGACATCCATCGTGATCCCCCGGGAGCGGATCGGCGCGATCGGTGTGCGCACTTTGCTGCGTATGAACAGCATGGGCCTGTATTCGCTGTCGTCGTTCGGCGTCGACGATCTGGCCGCACTGCATCTTGACGCCAGCACGGTCCGATCCTTCGAGGACCCGGACATGCTCGCGCTGCCGACTTCCCTGATCATCCGCGAAAGCGTGGGCCCGGCCCGCCGCTAGCCGTTCCTCGCTGCCGTCTATTCCAGATAGTCCGGCATCGTCGTCCATCGATCGCGCAGATAGTACGCCGCCATCTTGGGCTGACGATCGCGCGTGAACAGACCCTTCTTGTTGCCGTTCACTCGCATAATGCCTTCGGTGGTCTGGAAATCGTTGAGATTCCAAGCCTGCTCGCCCACGATCCAGTCGAACGCGTCGAACAGCGTGGCCATCTCGGTGAGGTTCTCCACCTGATACTCCTCGCTCCACATCACGCTCGGCAGCTTGTGCACGCCGGCCATGGTGTCTCCGCCGTATTCGGTGAACAGGAACGGCTTGTTCGGCTCGAGCTCATGCCACAGTTCCAGCTCCTCGCGCTGATGGCGTGCCGCCTCGTGAATCAGCACGCCGCCCTCCACATACCAGCCGTTGTACCGGTTGAGCATGATCACGTCGCACAGATCATGGCATTTGTCCTTGCCTGCGCCGCACGCCGTCACGTTCGTGTACGACCTCGGGCGCTTCTGCGGATCAAGATCCAATGCAAGATCGAACACCTTGCGGAAGTACGGCACCGCCGCGTCGGATGCGGAATCCGGCTCGTTGAACAGGCTCCAGATGCCCACGCACGCGTGACGCTTGTCGCGGTCGATCAGTTCTCGCACTGCCTGCAGATGTGCCGCCAGCGTGTCCGTCTGCACCACCGGTTCGTCGAAGAACGTGACCTCCTTGGTCTTGCTTGCATCCGTCGCATCAAGGAAATTGACGAGTGACTTCATCATGCCGACGGCCGCCACCTCGTCGATCACCAGGAATCCTTCGCGATCCGCCTCGTACAGCTGTTCCTCCGCGTACGGGTAGTGGCTGGTACGGAACGAATTCGCGCCGATCCATTTGAGATTCTCGAAGTCGCGTTTGTTCATCACCGGATCGAATCCACGGCCGTGAATATCACTGTCCTCATGACGACCGAATCCCTTGAGATAGATCGGTCGGCCGTTGAGCAGAAGACGCGTGCCGTCCACGGCGATCGTGCGGATGCCGATCTCGTCGTAATATTCGTCGATCACGCGGTCGTCGGCGTCGTCGTCGACGATCCGCACGGTGAACGTGTACAGATACGCGTTGCGCAGCTGCCACGGGATCACGTTCTCGATGCGCAACGTTCCCGCCTTGCCTCGTCCGCGGGCCACGTCCATGCCATCCTCGTCCGTCACGACGATCTCCACGTCATGATCGCCGTTCGTGTCCACCGTGTAGTCGACGAGGGCGTCGTCGCCGTCGAAACGACTGACAACGGCGAAGTCCTCGATGCGTTCGCGCGGCGAAACGACCAGTCGTACGGGACGCTGCAGTCCGGAATAGTTGTAGAAATCAAAATACGGTGCGCACACCTTCGTACCGTCGGGCAGGATCTTCGTCTCGCCGGCGGGAAGTGTGTTAAGACCGAGTTCGTTGTTCATCTTCACGACCACGGTGTTGACGCCGTTCCAGTTCACCACGTCGTTGATCGGCGCGACGAACGGGGTGAATCCGCCTTCGTGACGTGCCACTTCAACGCCGTTGACGTATACGGTGGCGCGATGCGTGGCCGCGTCGAACCGGATGCCGACGTTTGCGTCACGCCATTCGCCGGGCACGAACAGGTCGGTTTCGTACCAGAAGTCGCCGGTGTATTCACGGGACGCCTTGTCGGTGAACAGGTCGGCGAAGCTCGACGGCACGGGTACGTCGATGGGATCGGGCAGACCGTGCTCCCATCCTTCATATACGCCTTCGGAGCGTGGATCGAACTGGAGCCGCCACGTACCGCACATGTCCTGTATGCGGCGGGTCGCGGTCAGACGTGGATACAACGAATCAAACATGATGTGCTTCGTACTCCTTACGCATTCCCTAGTGTGATCACACTAAGGCCACATTGGTTAGTGTGATCACACTAAAAAAACGGGTTGTTGGAATTTCAACGATTATGGGTGGTTGCGTTCCTTAGTGTGATCACACTAAGGAACGGGTGGGGTGAGAGGGTGGGGTGTGATCAGCGATCCGTTACCATGCGCTTGGCCTGCAGGGTGGCGGCGTTGTCGTCCACGCGCTTCTTGGTCAGCGGATACACGACGATCAGGAACACTACGGTCAGTGCGAGGAAGACGGCCGGAATCAGCGTCGTGTACATGTACAGACCGTTGATCGTGCCCTCGGACTGCACCGCCGTGGCACCCGCCTGATAGCCGATCCACGTGAGCGAGACGCCCGACAGCCATCCGGCGAACGCCTGGCCGAGCTTGCGGGAGAACGAGTATACGGAGTAGCAGGTGGCGTCCTCACGGATGCCCTTGGTGGCCTCGATGTCGTCGATCACATCGGTGACCATCGCCCAGATGATCAGGTTGAACGTGCCGAGACCGATCTGCGCCACGCCGTACCCGGCGAGGAACATGAACGGGTTGTCGGTGTGCAGCAGGTACAGCGTGAACATGGCGATGGCGGAGATCGTCATGCCGACGACCGCCATGGTTCGATGGCCGAACTTCTTGGCCAGCGGCATCACCGTCGGCGCCAGACACAGCATGACCACCGTGCCGATCGTGGTCGCCACGGATGCATAGGCCGCGTGACGGTAGAAATCGGCAAACAGGAAGTTGATCATCTGGCCGAGGAACAGCTGTGCGAGCATCAGCGACAGCGCCGCGCCGATCAGACCCACCATGGCCCGCGACGAGAACGCGGCGCCGAGCATGTGTGCGATGCCGCGACGATCGGCGTCACGGTCGGCTTTGACATGGTTCTCCGCCTTCACTCGTTCGGTCACCGACAGATAGCAGATCAGGTACCAGACGAACGCGAGCGCGGAGAACAGTCCGGCGGCGATCGCAAAGATGTGGCTGCCCTCGCCGCCGCGGATGATCTGGTTGCCAGCGGCGTCGGATTCGTAGATCACCAGCGGTCCGACCACGCCGATGAACATGCCGGCGAACGATCCGCCGATCGAACGGAACGTGGACAGCGAGGTGCGGTCCTTCGGCTCGGGTGACAGCACGGACGCCATCGAACCGTAGGGGATGTTCACGCACGAGTACAGGATTCCCCACACGATGTATGTCACGTACATGTACGCGGTTTTCACACCCATCGACGAGTCGATGAACACCGTCTGGTACATGAGGAACGAGAAGATCGTCACGGGCGCGGCGAATTTCATCATCACCACGCGGTACTTGCCGTTGGGATGCGTCTTCGCGCGGTCCACGAGCACGCCCACGGTCACGTCGGCGAACGCGTCGATGATGCGTGCCACGAGGAACAGCGTGCCTACAGCCGCGCCGGGGATGCCCATCACCTTGGTGTAGAAGATCATCAGGAACGAACTGGCGAACATGAACGTGAAGTCGTTGCCGAAATCGCCGAACATGTAGCCGATCTTGTCGCGCAGTCCGAATGGGCGGATCGGTTTCGGTTCACGTTCCGGCTCGATCGCGTTGCCGGCCGCAGTGCCGTCAGCGTCGGACGTGGTGGTTGTCATGGTTGACATGGCGTCGCTCTCCTTGTCTGTAATCGGTGCGAGAACGCGGACTCCGTTGTTCCGCGGCTTGCGATTGCCAGATTAATGTGACCGACCGGTAGGAAGGTGGGCTTTCCGAATCTTGCCAGACTTTCCGTTTATTGCCATTGCCGTCAACGATTGCTGGCGTCGATCGGTGCGTTGAGGGCATTCTTCGCCGCGCTTGTCGTGTTTTTCGCCGTGTCGCGGGGGTATGCCCATACGATGGTGCGCATGAAGGATTCGGAAAATGGTCAAGGTAGCGGTCGCGGTGCCCATGTGCCTCGTGTGCGGCTCAAGGACGTGGCCGAAGCGGCCGGACTGTCGTTGACCACGGTGTCCCGCGCGTTCTCCCGCCCGGGCAGGGTGAGCGAGCACACGGTGCGGTACGTGCACGAGGTGGCGAATCGACTGGGCTATATCCCCGATCAGATCGCGCCGGTGGAAGACCGCCGTACGCTGCATTCCGTGATCGCCGTACTGGTGGCGAACCTTGACAATCCCGTGTTCGTGGACATGATACACGGTCTGGATCGTCGGTTCGCGGAGTACGGATTCGTGACAAGCGTGGTGGATTTTCAGGAGGACCCCGTCCGCGAGATGGAGGTGGCCGAACGGTTGGCACCGTTCGTGGACGCGCTGATATTCGCGTCGCCGAGAACGTCGAGTACGTCGATCCGCAAGATCGCACAGGTGGTGCCCACGGTGGCGGTTGATCGCGTGGTGCGCGGCGTGCCGTCGGTGGTCGTGGACGATCGTGCTGCCACCGCCGACGCAATGGAGCAGCTGCTGCGGCTTGGGCACGGCAAGGTGACGTATCTGTCCGGTCCCGAAGGGTCATGGCAGGATGGTTACCGGTGGAATTCCATGCATCTGGCCGGCCGGAGGATCGGCATGACCATGCGCCGGCTTCCGGGGGAGAGCTTTGTGCGCGACGGCGGCCGCATGGCGGTCGACGAGTTTCTGCGTACTCCGACCACGGCGTTGATCGCGTACGACGATCTGATGGCGATTGGATTCATGGAGGAGATGCGCGCCCGCGGATATGCAGTCCCCGAACGCTGTTCGGTAGTCGGATTCGACGGCATCGTGCAGGGTGCGGAATGCGCGCCGGCATTGTCGACCATCGCCATCGACTATCACAAACTGGGGGAGGCCGCGGCGAACCATCTGATCACACGGCTGCTGCACGTGGGAGAATCGGCCGGCCCGATCGTGCACATGCCCGCCGAATTCATTCCGCGCGCCAGTATCGCACCGGCCCCGCCTATACTGAAACCATGAAGATTTCAGCCGATTTCACCGTGATACCCGATGTGTTCGCCAAGGCCGCCGACCCGGAGTACATCAACGCCGGCGTGCCCGTCGTGTCGTTTCCGTTCTACGTGGACGACGTCAATCCCGAAGCCCAGTACCTGCACTGGACGTTCACCGACCCCGATTCGATTCCGGTATGCGGTTTCGAATGGATTCACTGGACGGTCGCGAACCTGCCGATCGCCGCGCTCATGTACGACTTCAACGATTCGCACGCGTTGCAGATCCCGCCGGACTTCTCCCGTCAGATGGTGGCCATGATCCCCGAGGCGTTGCAGGGCCGCACCTCCCAGGCGTCGCGATTCGTCGGCGGCACCGATCCCGCCGCGACCATGCGATACAACGGACCGCAGCCGCCGGACAAGGATCATGACTACTACCTGCACGTGTACGCCACCAAGCAGCCGCTCAAGGGGCTCAACGGCGGTTTCTGGATGAACGAGATGATCCACGCCCTGCGTGACGCTGCCGCCAACGGCGATGCCGCCGACCAGGACGCCATCTTCCTCACCGGCAAGGCCTGATCCCGAATCCGACCGCACCCGGCACAGCCGAGCGGTCGGATACCATCGAAGACAATCGAACACCACACAAGGAACCAAACAAGGAGAGCGCACACCCACCATGGCATGCACCACGATTCTGGTCGGCAAGAACGCCAGCTACGACGGCTCCACGATCATCGCCCGCAACGAGGACTCGCAGCAGGGCGAATTCACGTCGAAGAAGTTCGTCGTCGTCAAGCCCGAGGATCAGCCCCGTCACTACCGTTCCGTCATCAGCCACGTCGAAATCGACCTGCCGGACGATCCGCTGCAATACACCGCCGTTCCTGACGCCGTGAACAAGCAGGGCATCTGGGGCGAGGCCGGCGTCAACGAGGCGAACGTGGCTATGAGCGCCACCGAAACCCTCACCACCAACGAGCGCGTGATCGGCGCCGATCCGTTCGTCGAGCTCACTCCCGCCCGCGGCAAGGAGGGCGAGGACGGCTACGAGCCGGAGATCCCCGGTGGCATCGGCGAGGAGGACCTGCTCACCATCGTGCTGCCGTACATCCGCTCCGCACGCGAAGGCGTGGAACGACTCGGTGCGCTGCTCGAGGAATACGGTACGTACGAGATGAACGGCATCGCGTTCTCCGACGTCAACGAGATCTGGTGGCTGGAAACCGTCGGAGGACATCACTGGATCGCCAAGCGCGTGCCCGACGACGCCTACGTGACCATGCCGAACCAGCTGGGCATCGACGAATTCGACATCGACGACGCTCTCGGCGACCAGGAGGAGCACATGTGCTCCGCCGACCTGCGCGAGTTCATCGACGACAACCATCTCGATCTCGCCGTCGAGCCGGTCAGTCCGCTCAACCCGCGTGACATGTTCGGCTCCCACTCCGACCGCGACCACGTGTACAACACGCCGCGCGCCTGGTACATGCAGCGCTTCCTCAACCCGTACGACGAGGTGTGGGACGGCCCCGACGCCGCCCACCGCCCCGACAGCGACGACATTCCGTGGGCACGCCAGCCCGAACGCAAGATCACGATCGAAGACGTGAAGTACGTGCTCAGCTCCCACTATCAGGGCACCCCCTACGATCCGTACGGCACGCTCGGCGACGAATCCACGCGCGGCAGCCTGCGTCCGATCGGCATCAACCGCCAGAGCCAGCTCGCCGTGATGCAGATCCGCCCCTACCGCCCTGAATCCTGCCGTTCGATCCAGTGGATCGCCTACGGATCCAACGCGTTCAACACGCTCGTGCCGTTCTACGCGAACGTGGACGATACGCCCGCATACTTCGCCGACACCACCGATCACGTGGACTCCGGCAACTTCTACTGGGCGAACCGCATCATCGCCGCGCTCGCCGACGCGCATTTCGCCGCTACGTCGCCACTGATCGACCGGTATCGCGAGAAGACCGGCGGTCTCGGCCACCGCATGCTCGCCGCGGCAGACGAACAGGTGGTCCGACTCGATACGAACCCGGTGGATCTGGACGATCTGGCCGACGAGGAGGAGGCCGTCGACGACGTGCGTGACGCCGACGCGATCATCGCCGCCGTGCGCAATCCGGAGGTGCGTGGCATTCTCGCCGCCGCCAACCAGACGCTGGCCGATCAGGTGAAGACGGAGACCGACGCGCTGCTGTCCGACGTGCTGTACACGGCCAGCATGAACATGCGCAACGATTTCCACCTGTCCGACAACTGATCCGTTGATCCGTCCCGCTTGCGACTGCGTGGAACGCCGGCCGCCCTTCGCCAGCCGTTGTTGTACGCTGGAACACGTTGCAGTCGCAAGCAATTCCGGTAATCACCAGCAATCGCAAGAGGAGAAATATGGCCATCTTCGATGATTTCGTGAGCCAGTACGGCATTGTGAAGAAGATCGATGCCTTCGGATACCTCGACTATCTGAAGAACAATCCCGACGCCCCGCGCAAGCACGGCAAGGTGGTGCTCGTCACTGCCGACACCCCGCTCAAGGCGAGCCGTGGCGAGGGCAAGACCACCACCACGATCGCGCTGATCGACGCCCTGCGCAAGCGCGGCATCGACGCCACCGCCGTACTGCGTCAGCCGAGCATGGGTATCACCGCAGCCGGTTCCAAGGGCGGCGCGTCCGGCGGCGGCAAGGCCTCCCTGACCCACCCCGAGATCATCGACTGGGGTCTGTGCGGTGAAATGGGAGCCATCGAGGCCGCGCAGAACCTGCTGGTCTCCTTCGCTGAGAAGGCCGTGGATGAGGGCAAGCTCGACACCGTGCTCGTGCCGCGCGTCTCCGAAGTGCCGTCCCGTTCCCTGCGCTCCATCGCCGTGGACTACGGCAAGGGCAACGTGGCGGAGAAGATGGTGCTTACGCCCACCTGCGAGCTCATGCAGATCGTCGTGTTCTCCCGTTCCATGGACGAGATCGCCGAGCGCGTGAGCCGCATGATCGCCGGCACGCTCGACGGCAAGCCCGTCACGTTCGCGGAGCTCACCGACATGTGGCGCATCACGAACATTCTCACCGATGCCGTCAAGCCCGCGCTCACCGAGACCGTGAACGGCTCCCCGGTGTACGTGCACGGCGGTCCGTTCGCCAACGTGTCCGTCGGTATCCCCACGCTCGTGTCCGTGGAGATGGCCTGCACCCGCCACGATGTGGTGATCGTGGAGGCCGGTTATGGTGCCGACGCCGGTGCCCAGAAGTGGCTCGACATCGCCTCCCGCGAATACGGTGCCCAGTGGCCGTCCGCCGCGCTCGTGGTGACGCGTGCCACCACCTGGCGCGATGATCCCGATCGCCAGTGGCGCTACCCGTTCCACGTGAACCGCCTGGAGAAGCTTGGCATCCCCACGTTCCCGCTGATCAACCTGTGGGAGGGCGAGGACGATCAGATTCCGGCGCTGCGTGAGACCGCCGCCGAGCTGGGCTTCCGTACGCCGATCATCGGCAACCTGTTCCGTGATGGCGGCGATGGTCTGACCGAGCAGCTTGATGACTTCGTCACCGCGCTTGGCTCCGCCGGTGTACCGGGCGCGCAGGCCAGCCACAAGGGCGAGGACGTGGTCGACACCGTGCGTTGGATCGCCGCGAACGCCTACGGCGTGCCTGCCGAGCGCGTGGTGTTCAAGCCCGGATTCGAGGAGTCGCTGGCCGAGGCCCGCGAGCTCGTCGCCGGTGTGGGTCGTGATCTCAACGACTTCGCCGTGTGCGCCGTGAAGTCCCCGGCCACCATGACCGACGACGACACCGCCCCCGCCGAGGAGCGCACCGTGACTCTGAAGAAGGTGGAGGTGCGTGCCGGTTCCGGCGTGGTGCAGGTGAACCTCACCAAGTCCCTCACCACCCCCATGCCCAAGATCGTCTGATCTGACTCAATCGGTTCTGGGTCCGGTGACCATTCCGGGACCCTCGGGCGGTCCGTCTCAATCGGTTCCGGGCTCGGGGTTCTGGGTATTTCCGTACGTTTGATATTGGTTCTGGGTATTTCCGTATTACGGGGACCTGTTGTTTGGGGTCCTCATGATACGGGAATACCCAGAACCGTTTACATGTACAGGTTTGACCCAGAGTTATCGTCCGGGTTTACCCCGATTCGTGTCCGTTCTGACCCAGATTCGTGTTCGTTTTGACCTAGATTGTTGTCCGAGTTCACCCAATATCGGTTATGGTGTCCACAATCCGGTCAGGGGACGTTGATTGTGGTCTGTCCCGTGTGGTTCTGGGTATTTCCGTACGTTTGATATTGGTTCTGGGTATTTCCGTGTTATGAGGGCCTGCTGTTTGGGGTTCTCGTGATACGGGAATACCCAGAGTCGTTTATATGTACAGGTTTGACCCAGAGTTATCGTCCGGTTTTACCCAGATCGTTGTCCGTTC
>NZ_JEOG01000031.1:0-25926 GCF_006408715.1 Bifidobacterium sp. UTCIF-39
AAAACCCACGTCACCACCAACACTACCCACCAACACCACACCACACAACACCCCACAACACCCATACACCAACCTTTTCGCCGATCGATGTCGAGCATTTACCGCTCGTTCAGACAGCGCGAGTTCAGGCATGCTGTAGATCCGGTCTATTACCGAGAACCGGAAAACGACGATCTCCCACCGACAAGCTTGTCGGTGGGAGATCGTTCGAGATGAGCTGAGAGTCAGAAACGGAAAAGACCCCGCAACCTCGGATCAGGCGTGGAAGCTCTGATACACCTGGGACGCCCACGCCATGAACGGATCGTTGTCGCCGATCGGATCGTAGCTGACATCGGTGTGCAAACCATGGTTCTTCGGATCGTAGGTGATTCGGAGCTCGGTCGGGGCATCGATGCCGTACCGCGCGCAGACATTGCGGTAGTCATCCATCAGGGAGCGGCCGGAGGCGAAGAACCGGCTGCGGGGCTCCTGCGGCATGCTCTTCATCAGGTCGCCGGACGCCACCAGGGAATCACCGACGCGGAAGAAGCAGTCCCATGCCGACTGCCCTTTGTTCACCATGGCGTGAACGTATACTGACCGCACACGGCCGTCGGCCACAGCCGCTCCGTCGAGCAGGGACACCGCCAGATACGCCATCTGCATCTGCAGTCGGCTCGTCTCCTGTTCAAAGCCCTTCGAATCGGGAGTCGCCGTCGTCTGTACCGTATACGGCTGAGCGGGATTCGGCACGGGGCTCGTTTGCGCAGCGGCAGACGTGCCGGACGGAGACGTGTTTGACACCGGAATCGGCTGTACATATGACTGTGCAGACTGAGACGACTGCGCATTCTGGGCCGGGGCAGCCGCAGCACCGCCGTACTGCGCATTCGACATCGGCGACGCCTGCCCCGAACCGGACTGTTGTCCCAGTTCCTGCTGCTCCTCCTCGCGGGCCTTGCGCATGTTGTACAGCAGCTGCAGCACCCATACGACGGCCATAACTATGTCAATGACAATGCCCACCATCATGCTGCCGTATTCGCTGGCCGTCCAAAACGGCGCGATGATACCGACGATGATGCAGATCGGCAGCATCACCCATGTACGGCGGAGCTTGCCCTTGTAGTTCATACTCCAGTAGTTGAACGACCTGTCTTTTTTGCCCGCCATTGCGCACCATCCTGTGTTTAGGTTCAAGTATGTTCAGCGTACGACGCGAATAGGGGGATATCGTTGGAAACGACAGCCTGTTCATGTACTTTTCATCGTCCGGCCAGCTGTATGGAGGATTCACTGCGACAATTGCGTGATCACGGACCGCATCGAGCAGCGGTAAGCGACACAAGCGACACAGCGACGTATCCGGGCTATAGGCCAAATTGTGTGTCTGGCGGCTTGGCTGCTCGGTCCGGGTATGGAACCCGCCGATCCTGCTGCCGTATTGTGAAGCGCCGACACCGGCATGTATAGATCCTCGATCGTCACCACCGTAACCGGGAAATGCTTATCTGACGCACGCGTATGCCGGACAAGCACCGGGTGGAAGCTTCCGTGCCCATATGACTCATGCGTGTGACCGATGAGCACGGAGGACGGGGCACGATACTCATTGGACACACGCATACGGCAGACAGGCACCGGAGAGGATACTCCATGCTCGTTGGACGCACGCATGTGTCGAACAGGCATCGGGTTGATTATGGGGCGGGTGATTACTGGGTATCGGCCGCAATGCGCGTGGGACGGATGCCCGTTCGACCTCGAAAGCCGCACCGCCTACATTCAAGCCAGCGGCACACCAACCGAGACAAGGCCTTACGCCCCACAACGGACACACAATTTGGCCTATAACCCGCGGAAACGGCAAACGCAAGAAGCAGAAAACAGAAAAGGTCCGGAACCATATGGTCCCGGACCTTGATCGTGGAGCTAGGGGGATTCGAACCCCCGACCCCCTCCATGCCATGGAGATGCGCTACCAGCTGCGCCATAGCCCCGTATTGAGTTATGCATCGTCGCGATGGGAACCGCGGCTCGTGGGTGATGTAGGAATCGAACCTACGACCCCTTCCGTGTGAAGGAAGTGCGCTAGCCGCTGCGCCAATCACCCGAAGCGAGCGGACAACGGGACTCGAACCCGCGGTCTCGACCTTGGCAAGGTCGCGCTTTACCAACTAAGCTATGTCCGCATGTCGCCCTGAAAGGCAACAAAAAGAGAACTTACACCGACCTTGGTACAACCGTCTACGATGCACCACGTCTCGTTACAGTTTCTTCACAAAATACGGCAAAGCCGAGAATGAACAGATCTATCGCACAGCAAAGGAACGGCCGTACACTGGGTCGCAGGTCAGGAAACTCCTGTCCGTCAGCAATGACAACGTTTCATGTGAAACGCTGAACGTTATCATCGTCAATCCGCATTCCACGCAGAAGGAGCCATCATGTCCACTGCCGTACTGCTGTTCCACCCGAACTACGAAGCCTCGAAGATCAACCGTCGTCTGCTCGACGAGCTCGCCGCGCAGAATCCCGCCGGTGTGGACGTCCGCGACGAATACGCCCTGTACCCGGACTTCAAGATCGACGTTGACGCCGAGCACGCCTTCATCGAACAGCACGATCACATTGTGCTGCAGTTCCCGTTCTACTGGTACAGCTCCCCCGCACTGCTCAAGCAGTGGGAGGACGCCGTTCTTACGCCCGGTTGGGCCTACGCCGGTGGCAATGCGCTCGACGGCAAGACGCTGCAGCTGGCCGTGTCGACCGGCTCGCCGGCTTCGCGCTATCAGAAGGACGGAGAATACAAGCACACCATGGCCGAACTGCTCAGCCCGTTCGAGCTCATGGCGTTCCGCGTGGATCTGACGTGGCGCGACCCGTTCCTAGTGCAGAACACGTCCGGCATCACCGACGCCGAACTGGACCAGGCCGCGAAGGACTTCGTGGCGAACCTGACGAAGTAGGCGCCCCCCAATACGATTCCAATACGATCAGGGCAGACTGCAGTGTCGTTCGACATCGCAGTCTGCCCTGAATAACGCGCACCATGCATCAAGGTGATCGATACGACGAAGTCCTGTGGCGTCAGGCATGGGACTGGGACGATCCTGACTCCGGATGCTCCGGACGGTATTGCCGGACCAGACGGCACCCCGCTTCATACAGCCTGTCACGCAGACTCTGCGGCGAGAGAATCTGCACGTCACCGTTGGCGGAATACTGCAGAATCCACCACAGCATCGCCAGTTCAGGACAACGTACGACGACCCGGTACAGCGGATTGCCGTCGCCATCGTTCTTCCCGGATTCGCTCACATCGGGGGCATCGAACCATTCGTATACCGTGCCGAGCATGCCACGACGAACGACCATTGTGATGGGCACTGCCGCACCGGTAACGAGATACGGCCGCTGACGCACGTATTCGACCGGGTCAAGCACGTCATTCGGATCCGACGGCTGATCATCGGCGCGCAATGACCCATCGGCACGCCATCGATCGAGCGTGTACGTTACGGGGACCTTGGCGGGGTCCAGCACGTACAGGTTGCGAATGCGCTCGGCGAGGAAGCAGATCAGATTCTCCTCATGCGGCTTGGTGGTGGGATAGTGCTTGTGGTGCAGGTAGCCGACGAGATAGTACCGGCCGGTGTTGTACACCAAACGATAGGGGTCGAGCGTGTACCAGCGGGCGTTGCCGTCCCGCCATCGGCGAGGCTCCAGCGCACCGCCAAGCGTGTAGTCGCAGTACTGGAAACGCACCGCCCGCCCATTCGGGAATCGTGGCGACGGCTCGTCCAGGGTGGCGACCCGCCCTTCGTGAATGGCACGGTCCACGCCTTCGATGGTGTGCAGAAAATCGTTGTTGTAATGCTCATACGCATCGATATGGCTAGCTTCGCGCGGCTGGCCCTCGCGACCGCCCGACAGTGCGGCGATCTTGTTCTCGAGATCGCCCAACGTGTCCTCGTTGAGTCGTGACAGCATGAGGCTGTCGGCGAGCAGTCGCATCTCCGAAGCGCTCAGATACGGTTCCATGTACCAGCCGGGCTTCGGATCGGAGCTTCGTTTGCGCAGCTGCGGTATTTCCGAGGCGTCAAGTCGATTCACCGTACGCCCCAGCACGGGGTTGTCCTTCAGCCAGTAGAGCTGTTCGCGCACCGTACGGTTGGATGGTGCCTTGTAGTCGTCGTCGCCATGGGAACGGTGCTGTTCCTCGAGTCGTTCGATGATCTCGTTTGCGGTCAGACCATGAGAATCGTCGGTTTCCCGCCATAGCAGTTCGAAGATCTCGATGATCGCGTTCTTGGAGTACGTGCTTCCTTTTGCCGTCGCCATGGTTTCATGGTACGCCGCAATATGGCAGTTTTCTGCCGATAACGGTATTCCGGAGGACAATGGAATCATCAGGGCGAGCGGGCACCGACCATAGAGGGGTGAAATGAGGTACGGCACCGACGCCGCCCATTGGACAACGACAACGGAAACGACAACAGAGAAGGAGCGACGATGACGACGACTTGCACGACGACCACGACCACGACAATCACCATGGCGGAAGACCTGACTGACATGATGGAGGAGGACATGGCAGGAACCGTCACGACCGTTGATGCCGACACCGACACGGCCACAGGAACCGACACGGGTACCGTGCTGGATCTGCATACGGACGCAACGACCCCGCAGAACGATTTCGACGATCCCGACCTGCCGGATTTCTTCGATGGCGGTGGCAACGATACCACCTGTCAGTGGGAGGATGGCTTCTGCACCGAGTTCTGCGACGGGTACATTCTAGAGTACTGCAACGATCCGAACTGCAAGTACGATCACATGTCAAAGTACTGCCTGCGTCACTACGTCATCAGTCTTGGGCTGAAACTCGATCATCTCAGGACCTGCCCTGCGATGAGGAAGGCGCATACGCCCGAGGAGATCAAGCAGGTGGCGCTCGAACATGCGGCCAGCTTCGGCAGGTTCGAGCAGGATGCCAAGAGCGAGGCAAACGCCGGTCACGATCACGATGACGCGCCCGGTCTTGATGAACTCGCCGACGACATGTCGGAGGCCGATCTGGACGCTGAGCTCAAGAAGATCGGCGGTCAGGTCTATCGCGGCAGTTATGACGATCTGCGTATGACGCCGAAAACCACCGCCGAGGATCTGCAGCAGTGGCTGGACGGGCTGGAGCTTGGCCATAATGTGTTTCACGTGAAACACTTCACGCCGTTTGACGGATTCTCCATGGAGCTCATGGAGGTTCACTGGGACAAGGAGCACAGTGCGGAAGGACGGTTCAACTTCTACAATCCGGATGACGGCCCGGTGGCCTGGGACCCGGAATTCGCCCGAGGATTCGAGAAGCGCGGCTTCATGTCCCCCAAACTGTGGACGCTGTGGGACGGTGACACCGGCAATATCAAGTACCAGTACTCCACGGATTCGTATGGCGAAAGCGTGCTGATCAACCGCGGCCTGCTGACCGATGACCCGACGCAGGGTGTGCCCGGCGTCTTCGCGATCACGGAGGAGCGCACGGATACCGTATTGCCGGTGACCACCGGATCGTACATCCAGTACAAGGCCCTGTTCAACGGCGACGACACCGTGCTGTGGGCGTGCGACGACGCGGAATTCCGCAAGCGCATCCGCCCGTATATCGAGTACTACGACGAGGATCGTCCGCTTGATATTCCGAAGGCCAAGGCCAAGGCCGCGGAGCTGGAGCGGAAACTGCACCGCGTGATCGACGAGGGCGTACGCCCGGAAGAGGCCTAGCGCAACACCCCGTACACAGACCGACGATGGGTGTGGAATATCATTCGGGATATCCCACACCCATCGTCGGTCTGTGCAATGGAAGACGAAAGTCGAAAACAACACCCGAGACGAAGATCGCGGACTAACTCAGCGGCCGCGAATCAGATTGCGGTAGTCGACGGCGAGCGCCGGCGTGGGCGCGGCTGCTGGTTCGGGTTGCCGGACCGTGGTTTGCACTCGGGCTGGGCGTGTAGGCCACGGAGGCGGAGATGTGGCGCAGGGACAATTCGTGTCCCTGCTGGGCGATGGTGCCGTGCCAGGTGGGCAGGAAATCGGCGTTGGGCTGCTGAATGATGGCGGACTGCTGAATGATGGCCATGATGATCCTTCCTATAATGAGCAAAGATGGACAATGCTGCGTAATGTCGTCCTCGTCGTCATCGCGTCATCATTGGAGATATTCGTCGGCGATGATCGTCGAGTGATTTCATTACACCGGATCATTCATGGGATCGACTTGGGTGGAACTCAGGATGAGGCCACAGTCACCTTGGCAAACACGCATGATTGTCTGAATACACGCTGAGCACGCATCGTTCCGACGGATGATCAGTCAGGCATATTCGTTTGCCGACTCTATCGATCCTTGCGATCATTGCGGCCAATTCAACTTGCCAAATTAATCCAACGGCCCGGCGATGACTGTGCAATTCCGCACTGAACAACTCGCGTTAGAGTAGAAATGTCGTGGCTGATACGACCACGATGTCATCCGCGGTATCGTCCGCCGATACGCGGAGCGAAACCGGCGTACGTGCCGGCGGCGGGCAGGTGCGCAGTGAACGGAAGTGACGATGGGGAACATCATTGATTACGTGCGCGATGAGACGCGTGGATTCGACGAACGTCCGTTCGGCGATGTGGATGCGCTGGTGCTCGCATCGGTCGTGTATCAGACGATGCCACCGTCCGTTCCGAGGCTCACCGATCAGCTCGCCCGACGACACTCATTCTGGCCCCGGCTGCAGGCGTGGGTGCAGGCGCTGTGGGATGCGCCGTTCGATGGCCCCACGCTCAGCGATGTGGCAACGGAGCTTACGCGCGCCGGCAGTGAGTTCAATATTCGCGAGGGTCATACCGGGCTTGGCGATCCGAAATTCGACGAGCAGTTGTTCGAGGTACTTGTCGACAGCCCGCGATTCGGCGGGATCCGTGTGAGCGCGTATGAGGAACGGTTCAGTGCGACCGAGCAGACGCAGTTCGCCGCGGGAACGATGCTGCTGCCGGACCGGGACGGCACGCTTGTAGTGGCGTTCCGCGGCACGGACGACTCGTTTGCCGGATGGAAGGAAGACTTCAACATGTCATTCCAGTATCCGGTGCCGGCGCAGGAATCCGCCGCGGAATACGTGGCCGCCGTCGCCGAATTATGGCCGCGCGGATTGAAAAGCCTGCTTGGCCGGATGGCTCGCCCGGCGGACGGCGGTCATTATCCCGGCACGCATCCGCTGGTGCTGACCGGCCATTCGAAAGGTGGCAACGTGGCGGTGTATGCCGCCATGAACGCCACCGAGCGTATTCGCAAACGCATCACACGCGCGTATTCTCTCGACGGCCCCGGTTTCCCCGCCGACGTGGTGCACAGCGCCGCATACACGGCCGCGATGCCGAAGGTGGAGAAGATCGTGCCGGACTCGTCGATCGTCGGCATGATTCTGGAGACGCCCGAACCGTGCACGGTGGTGGTGTCGGATCAAAAGGGCATCATGCAGCATATGACGTATTCGTGGCAGCTCGACGATCATTGGGAGTTCGAGCGACTGCCACATCTGTCGTCGAGCTCGCAGTATTTCAATACGCAGCTCAACGACTGGCTGGCCGGGCTGACCACGGAGCAGCGCGAGCATGCGGTGGATGCACTGTTCACGCTGCTCGGCGCAAGCGGTTCCGACAATCTGTCCGGCATGATGAAGACCATACCGCGCGCGATTCCGGACATCATTAATTCGTATGTGGGATTGTCGGATGAGGACAGGCGCAACCTATGGTACGTGTTCAACCTGCTGCTCAAGACGTCGTTGTCGCGCGGCAAGTAGATGCGGGGCGGGCGGCACTGTCAGACTCGCACTATCGCACCGTATTGTCGATACCGAGCCGCCCGCTACTGCACTGTGGTTACTACTGCACTGTGGCTACTACACTATGGGAGCCGCCGATGGATCACTGGTCATATGATGCAACGGATCGGTGAAGCACTCCACATAGTCGCGGTAGGACGGCGTGGCCGGGTCCACGGCGTTCAGCAGCGACTTGCCGGAATCCTGATCCTTCGTGTATTCGTCGTAGGAAACGCTCGTGTCGATGAGCTTGTAGTCCTTGTAGCACTGGAAACGGTACGGTTCCAGATCGACGCCATCCGGGTTGCGCACGGCGTCGAGATACGTGGCGCGCAACGCGTTGTATCCGTTGGCCTCCATGCATGCGGTGCTGATCGCGTTGTCCTCGGCGGGAGTGTTCTTCGACGCATCGGTGACAAGGCCGCTGTCCAGTCCGAACCAGTAGTCCTTGCCCGCGGTCATATCATGCCCGGCGAAGCAGTCGACCGCACGCTGTTCGGCATCATTCATCTCGTCGGCAGTGATCGTTCCGTCGGCAGTGACGGAATCGACGTAGGTCTTGTCGATATTCGGCGTTGACGCCACCCGCTCCCCCAGCACCTGCCTGGCATGATTGCCCAGCGTGGCGTTCTGCGTGTATGCCGCGTATGCGGTCTGCACATCAGTGCCATTAATGTGCGCCCACGCGACATTGGTGGATCGCGACGACGTGGTCGACGACGATGACGGTTCCGACGCCGACGGAGACGCCGAACCAGCACCGGAATCGCCACATCCGGTAAGTGGCATCATGAACGCGAGCGCGGCCGCAATCACGGCCATGGTCCGAATCGGGGATGGTGTTGAGCGTGTCATCATGAGCTCCTTTCCGATGGCTTCCTAGTTGACTCGCTACGTTTCAGTTACTGTCGCGTTTCCGATTGCTATCGTCCTCGTACGAGACGCGGCAACGCGTCGACACGAATGGTCGCCGACATGGCCATTGCGCCCAGCATTGTGCCGCAGTAGGTGACGAGGATCACTCGGAGTCCCACATCAGCCCATACCGTCAGCGCATCCTGCACGCTTTCGGCGATTGGTGCCAGTAGTACGGCGAATATTCCCGCGCAGATCATGGCTGCCGGCAACACCCATACCGCGGTTTCCACCGTCATCTGGACGACCACTTGCGGCCCTGATGCACCGAGATGGCGCAACATGGCCAGTTCCAGCCGTCGTCGTGCCACGTAGGATGCGCCGACGGCGATGGCGAGGATGAACGCCGGTATCGTGGCGAATCGGGTGATCCGCTGTCGATAGTCCGTTTCATTCGGCGGAACGCTGCCCAGCGTGGGGTTGACCGTCGTCACGCCTGGCACGGTACTACCGGTCTGTGAAGAGGATTGCATGACGGTGGCGAGCAGGGCGTCGGATACCGCGTCCGTACGTGGCCACGCTCGAACCCAGCAGCTGTCGAATGCCCCTTGGGCTTCGGTCTTTGGAATGGCGAGCAGAACCGTGGTGGCGTATTGGGGCAGTCGCCCGTCGCTCGGCCAGTCGAAGGTTCCAGTGACCTTGGCTTGTTCGCCGCTTTTCAGGGTCATGGCGTTTCCGGAGCGTATTCCCAGCTGGGCTGAGATCGTGCCGGATATGGCGAATCCTTCGTCGCCGTGAATACCGAATACCTGTTTCGCGCCGGGTGTGGTTTCGTATGCGGTATATGGCGAGCTGGGTAATGCCATGGGTGCGATCAGATCGGTGGAGCGCATGGCCGCGGATCCTTGCACGTTGGGGAGCTCGGCGAGATTCTCGCATGCGCGCACATCCACGCCATTGGGAACACTGACCATGAGCAGATCGCCTCCGGCTTCACGATACGCCCATGCTCTGTCCGTCATTTGTCGGACCGTCAATGCGTCAACACCGCCGCACAGCAGCATCACGACGAGGATGACCATACACCATAGCGCGGGGTTTCCCACGCCGGAGGCAAGATCCCGCGCCGCTTCCGCTCGTATCCATCTCCAGGATGGGTGCTTTCTCAGGCCTTTCATATGTTGTCCGCCCATCGTCCCAAATCGATGACGTCGTCGCATACGTCACGTAGTTCAAGATCGTGCGTGGCGACGGCTACGACACTGCCTTGCATCGCCAGGTGACGGATGCTGGCGATAACAGTGCGCGCACTTGCCCGGTCGAGGGACGCGGTCGGCTCGTCCACCAGCATCAGGTCACGTGCCGTCGCCACGGCTCGTGCCAGCATGAGTCGTTGGGCTTCACCGCCGGAAAGTTGGCCATAGGGCTTGTCCGCAATGTCGGCAAGGCCGAATTCCTGAAGGATGGACTCGGCACGAACCTGCGCACGGCGATGAGGGAAACCCCGAATCAGCATGGGCAGCATGACATGATCGAGAACGGTTCTTCTGCTGACCCCGATCGGCAGCTGCGGAACCCAACCCAGATCTTTGATCTCATGACGGATCACTTCGCCCTCGGTCGGAGTGACCCAACCGGCGAGAATGGCCAGCAACGTACTTTTCCCCGAGCCCGATGGCCCGACGATCGCGGTGATGCGTCCGGACTTCAGGTCTGCATTGCCATGGCGGAACAGGAAATGTCCATTATCGTAGGCGTGGCCCAGATCACGCAGCTCCACGTGACTGGTCATGAGCATGCCTTGTCATTGGGACGAACGCTGACCCTCCCCGTGGGAATACCACCGTCCGCGGTTTGTACGTACGTTCTGCCGAGCATGGAACCAACCACGCGTATGGGCGTGGAACCCGATTCGGTTACCACACATGCCTGAGCGTGCTCACCACCCGTAGTGCCCACTGCGGAGGCCGGAACCACGCCGACGGTGACCGGATCCTTCAGTTTCCACTGTGCGTTCATTGTCCGGGTACCGCCACTACGCGTTTCCGAGGCAAGGAAGGTTCTGGTGCGAGAAAGGGCATCGAGATCTTCCACCGTACCGTCATCACTCACGCCAATGGTCGTATCGTCGATCTGGATCACACGTGTGCCGGATACCGCGTCCGTTGGCAGTTTCTGGACACGCGCCGATGTGGCTGTGGTCGGCAGTTGGGCAATCGCCGATCCCTGTCCCACGATCTGCCCTACAGGTGCCGGGCATCCGGAAACGACGACTCCATCACGGGCCAGCCATGTCACATCCGACATGGTGATCGTCGTGTAGCCGTCGCCGAGATCGACTCCCGCCTTGGCCGCGACGTTCACAAACGCCGTAACAGTCCGATCGGACACGATGTCGTCAGAGGGGACCTCTTCCCCCAACGCCCCCAACGCATCGTTCAAGGACTTGGCGTCAGTCCCCCGATCGCCGATATGCAGATCACGCCATAACGGCTCCGACGTGGACAGCATCAGTATTCCTCTGCCCTCAATCGACAATAGGGATTGCCCGGAATGCAAAGACTCCCCAGGCTTGCATGATGAGGTATTCACCATACCCGATCGCGGTGCGGCAACGGGGGACAATGCGACATCTTCCGCCTCGATCGTCACCGATCTGGCATCAGTCACATCCTGCCTCTCGATCGAGACCATAGCCGTGACGTTGCCGGAATCAATGACCTCCGGCGCATGAGGAGCAAAAACAATGGCCCCAACGCCTATACCCAGCAGCAAGGACGCGACACTGCCGATGACGACAACGGACCGGTTCACCTTCAGCAACGAAGCCCCCCGCTTTGTACCGCCGTCATTGTCATTGGCGTTCGCTCCACCATTCTTGCTCCGTGAACGGATATGCAGAATACTCATCACCACTCACCTGACCAGTCATTACTTGCTTTTCATGTGGTGAAGGGGGTCATCTGTACAATCCATGAAATCACGATACCCTGGTGTCGAAGATGAACGAATATAGCTTAATGGACTTTTCCCGTTATCAAGTTCTTGTTGAAATTGCTCATAGGAATAATCTTGATCAATGAGTTTGTAATCCTTGTAGCATTGGAAACGATAAGGCTCTAAATCGATATTATCGGGATTCCGTACGGCCCCAAGGTAAACATTCTTGAGAGCAGAGTAAGCCGTATCATCTAGGCATTCATTAGTGATCTGATGGCTTTCTTCCGGTGTATGGTCGGCGGCATTGGTAATAATGCCGCCATTTTTGATAAACCAAAAATTTTCTCCTGGTTTCATATCATACTTAGAAAGACAGGAAATTGCGCGGCGTTCTGATTCATTCATTTCGTCTGCTGTAATCACATGATCTTCAATCACAGCATTCACAAAATCCATGTCCACGTTCGACATTGACAGTTCATTCTTGAGCTGTATCAGATAGCTGTCATTCAATTCTGCCGTCTGCGTATACGACATATACTCTGTCTGCGCATCCGAACCTTTCGGAGCAGATGAGACAGTAATACCGCCATTTTGCGACGCCGTCGCCCCCGATTCCGAACTTCCGCATCCCGCAGACGACGATACCAGCAAAATCGAAACGATGAGGCACGACAGGATTCGAATTAAAGAATGCATCTTTCCCCCAATTGTGAAGGACGGCCGTAAACAAAAAATGCATTCAATGCTCACGGCCGTCATATCGAATCAGCCGAAGTAGTTACCCCAATTGGTGATTGCAGGAACAAGGTCCTCGTCTACCCATGCGCAGCTGCCGCCGTTACTGGGAATCGGGTATCCACCATTGTTCCGAATCTTGAAGCACTCGGAATCGGAAGTCGTGGTCGGATACTTCTTGGCCCGCCCTTCGTACCGATATCCACCAATTTCGAACCAGTGACGCAACCCCTGATCGCAGGTGTAGTTGATTGCGAAGCGGTGATCGCCCCACTGGGTGTCGTACTGGAAATAAGAGCAGTTAGCACGCAGACGCTCCTGAGCATTACGCTCCTCGACCTGCGCGTAAGAGACCGTTTCGTCCGCCATCGCCGACGGTGCAACACCGACAGTGATCACCAGACCAAGCATGCAGGCGAAGGCCAGCCAGACGGCCAGCAATCGCCTCCTCGTTTTTTTGCGGCACAGACCGCCAAACCGGGGCTCATAGCTATCTCCTTTACCGCATCGGCAATAATCGTCTATGACTATTGCCCGAATTCGAAAACGAACATAGAAATTGTTACTTTTTCTTGCTATTTTTGTTTTCTTAGGATTGTGAAGGGCGCCCATCCGCCTTTACGGATACTTTCAGCATACACCCATTTACAAAAGACACCAGTGTTTTTCGAAATCTTTTTTTAATTCATGCAGCTTTACATTTCACGTCACGATGATCAAAGTTGATCACAGCAAACCGCATATAATCCACATCCCAGAAGACACAGTTTCATAGACCTGCGGCGTCCCGCGAACAGCACTGCCGCATCAACCGGTAATCAACCGGTAGTGATCAGTGATCAGTGCTGTTCGCGGCAGGTTTGGCCGAGGCGGCGGGAGAGGGTGATCGGATCGAGCAGGGCGTCGAGACGGTCGGCGGGCAGATCGGTGCGCTCGGCAGCCACGTCACGCACGGTTCGGCCGGATTCCGACGCCTCCTTGGCAATATCGACCGCATGCTCGTAGCCGATGTCGGCGTTCAGCGAGGCGGCGATGGACGGTGAGGATTCGGCATGACGACGGCCGACCTCGACGTTCACGGTGATGCCCTCGACGCAACGGCGACGGAACGTGCCCATGGCACGGGTCAGCAGCGAAACGCCGTCGAGCAGCGAATGGATGATCACCGGATCGAAGGCGTTGAGCTGCAGCTGGCCCTCACCGGCCGCCCAGTTCACCGTGGTGTCCATGCCGAAGATCACGAAACAGCACTGGTCCACGCATTCGGGGATCACCGGATTCACCTTGCCCGGCATGATGCTTGATCCGGCCTGACGCGCCGGCACGGTCAGCTCGTTAAGTCCAGCGTGCGGACCGGAGTTGAGCAGACGCAGGTCGTCGGCGGCCTTCTTCAGATGCACGGCGAGATTCTTCAGCACCGCACTCACCGACACATACACGCTCATATCGGTCATTGCAGCCACCGGATCGGGCGCGGCGGTGATCGGCAGACCCGTCACACGAGCCAGATGGCGAGTGGCGGATTCGCGGAAGCGCAGATCGGCGCAAATACCCGTGCCGATGGCCGTGGCGCCAAGATTCAGCACGGCGAGACGCGGAATCAGCGCCTCGATTGCGGCCACATCGGACTTGAGGAAGCTCGCGAATGCATGGAACTCCTGACCGAACGTCATGGGCACGGCGTCCTGCAGCTGCGTGCGACCGATCGTCACGTCGTTGATATGACGGTCGGCGAGCGCATGGAACGCGCGCGACAGCTTCTTCGCGGATTGGGCGAGCGGCCCGAGCATGTCGATCAGTGCGATCTTGCTCGCCGCCGGATACGTGTCGTTCGTGGACTGGGATTTGTTGACGTCGTCGTTGGGATGGATGTACGAGTATTCGCCGCGGTGATGGCCGGACAGTTCGAGCGCGCGATTGGCGATCACCTCGTTCATGTTCATGTTGAGCGAGGTTCCAGCCCCGCCCTGCATGACGTCGATGGGGAACTGGTCGAGGAAGCGGCCGTTCTCGATCTCCATGCATGCCTGACGGATCGCGCCGGCCTTCACGCCGGTCAGCAGTCCAAGCTCCTCGTTGGCGGACGCGCACGCCTTCTTGACCGTGGCGTAGGCCTGGATGAGCTGCGGATGCTCGGAGTCGGGACGACCGGATACCGGGAAGTTGCGGATGGCGCGCTCGGTGTGGATACCCCAATAGGCGCGCTCGGGAACCTGAAGTTCGCCGATGCAGTCGTGTTCGGTACGGGTGGCTTCCTCGCGATGCGTGGTGTGCTTGCTGCCGGTTGCATGTCGTGCCATGAAAGTCCTCCATCCTTGACTGCGTGCAAAAGCATATCGTTTCCATCATGACGATTCCGGATACGAAACGCCATCTTTACCGCTCTTAGCGGATTCGTGGATTCAGGCGGATTCACCATGTGAATTCGCCTATACGTTCGCGTAAATTCGCACGAAACAACAAACGACAAAGCCCCCGGGCTCCGGTGCAATGAATCCGGGACCCGGGGGCCGCGATCAGGCGAAATGGCCTGGACAGTCAAAAACAGTGAATCAGCCTTCGATGGCGATGGTGTGCTTCTGTTCAACGGCCGGCTGAGCCTCCTGCTTCGGCAGGGTCAGGGTCAGCGTGCCGTTCTCGAACTTGGCGTGGATGTCGGATTCCTTCATATCCTCACCCACGTAGAAGCTACGAGAGCAGGAGCCGTAGTAGCGTTCACGACGCAGCCACTTGCCTTCGTCGGCGTTCTGGGAGCCGGAGGCGCTGGTCTGAGTGTCGGATGCGTTGGCGGAAGCATGATCAGCGGTGGTGTTGGCGTTGGCATCGCTGGCGCAGTTGCAGGAATCGCAGTTGGAATCAGAGCTGTTGGAGCTGTTGTGGGCGGACACGGTCAGGTAGCCGTCCTTGAGCTCGACGTTGATCTGGTCCTTGGCAAAGCCGGGCATGTCGATGTCCACCTTGTAGGAATCGCCCATGTCGCGCACATCGGTGTTCATCATGTTCGTCGTCATCATACCGTTCATGCCACTCATCGGGGCCATGTCGGAACCGGCCGGACGAGCGTTGCGATCGCCACGCCACGAAGCGAAGAACGGATCACCGAACAGATCGGAGAACATCATGTCATTCATCAGAGCCGGAAACATTGCCATAATCGGTACTCCTCAACTATGGAGGAAAAGCGGCTTTGGCTTCAGCCCTTGCGGACTGTTTTCGTGGGCCGCTTCCGGAACCCTTCCCGGGCTCCTACCTTTTGCCTTGCATCTTCTGGTATAGGCGTGTTTGCGTCCGATGCAAGCGATGTTTACTCACAGCAAAAAACTTGAGTCATAGAGACTCAAGTTTTGAAATATGGGTGCGGCAGGGACCGCCATCGGCGATCACCACGGCGATCGAGGCCGCGCCCGCCCGTTCGACTACTCGACGAAGTGGGTGACGAAATTGCTGACGGTGGGTTCACGCTGCTCGGTGACGATGGCGGGATCGACCGGATGACCGAGCGTCATGGCGGACACAGGGACGTACCCATCGTCCACGCCGAGCTCGGCGAACAGTTCCGGATGCGACTGCAGGGCCTTGATCACGCCGAGGATGTAGCCGCTGCCCAGTCCCAGATCGGTGGCGGCGAGCGCCATGTTCTCGATGATGCCGGCCGCGTTGCAGTATGCGGTGCCGCGTTCGAGGCCGCTTTCCTCACCGGAGACGAGGATCAGCACGGGTGCCTTGTAGGTGGGGCCGGTGCCCATACGTCCGGCGTTGGGGCCGGCGAGCGCATCGATCTTGTCGATCATGGAACGATCGGTGATGACGGAGAATTCGATGGCCTCGTAATCGTGCATACCGATCGGTGCGGCGTTGGCGGCTTCGAGAATGGTCTGGATCTGCTCGCTGGTCACCGGTTCGTTGGTGAATTCGCGGCAGGTCTTGCGTGCGTGAATGGTCTGCATGATGTTCATCATTTGCCTCCTTGGACAGTGCTGCGACAACGTTGTCTTCGAGATCCATTGTAGGGCGGCGGGATCGTCAGAGAGTGAAATGGGTCCAGCGGGCGGCGCACATGGTGGCGGCGACGGGCATGGATCGCAGTTCCGCCGGGGAGGACATGGCCAGCGGATTCCTATCGAGCAGGACCAGATCGGCCGGCATACCGACATGCGGGGCCACGCCCTGGCCGAATGTGGACGAGGCCAGTGCGGTACGCAGGTCGAGACGCTGCTCGGGCTGGTAGGCGTCGCGATCATCGTCGGTGCGGTACACGGCTGCGGCCATGGCCACCCACGGGTCGAGTACGGCCACGGGCGCGTCGGAGCCGAATCGGAGCAGCACACCGGCGTTGTGCAGCGTGCGGTACGGGAAGGGGATGGCGTCCATGCCCGCCCAGTATCGGGATACGACATCGCGATCGTCGACGGCATGCTGCGGCTGCACGCTGGCCGTCAGTCCCAGACCGGCGAATCGTGTGACGTCGCTCGGCTGCAACTGCTGCGCGTGCTCGATGGCACCGTGGGCACCGGTATGGGCGAATGCGTCGAGCACCACGGCGTTGGCGGCGTCGCCGATCGCATGGCACGCCACGTCGAATCCGTTGTCGCGCGCGACGGTCATGTAGTGTTCGATCGCTTCGGGGCTGTAGCTCAGCACGCCGCGCGTTTCGGGCGAGATGTTCGAGTATGGCTGGCTGCAGTAAGCGGATCGCGTATTCAGGGATCCATCGGAGATGAGTTTCAACGTGGTGGCGTGGGCCAGACCGTGGCTGCCGGGAATCTCGTCGCCGCCACGCCACCCGTCGGCCACGGCCTGTTCGATACGTTCCGGATAGATGCCCGCACGCACACGCAACCGGTCGAGTCCGGCGGCGAATCGTGCGGTCCACTGGCTGATCGTATCGGCCATTTCGTAGTCGCAGATGCCGACGACGCCCTTGCCGGCGGCGTCACGTTCGGCGGCGCCGATCATGCGCAGCTGTTCGTTGCCGGTCGCGTCGTCAAGACGGCAGTAGGCGTCGAACCATTCCAGTTCCCCGACCAGACCGTTCGGTCCCACGTGTACGCCAAGTCGACGCGCGGCGGCCGAATTCACCCAGCCGCAGTGCATGTCGGCGCTGGACAGGGCCACGGGCTGATCGCCGGACACCGCGTCGATGGCGGCAAGCGTCGGCTGTTCGGCATCCGACCACAATGAGTGACGGAATCGCATACCCACCACGAAGGTGTTGGGGTCCAATCCTTCTGCGGATGTGCGCCGCGCGTCGAGATAATCGCGCAGCATGGTCATCGCCTCGCTTGCGCTTGTGGCGGCGAGCAGATCAAGACGGCCGAACGTGGCCGCCCACTGCGTGAAATGCGTATGGCCGTCCCACAGTCCAGGAATGATCCAACGGCCGTCGGCGTCAACGGTGTCGATGGCCGCGGGACCGATAGCGGCGTCGCCATTGCCGACGTTGCTGACGTTGCCTGTGGACGAGTGATCATCCGATGGGGATACGGATGTGACGACGCCGTTCACGACGGTCACATCGACGAGACGATCGTTGTCGACAAGACGGGCGTTGACGATACGGACGGCGGTGGTTTCGGACTCGGTCATGCGACTCATCATGCCACCGCCGACTACGAAGACGTCAGCCAAGGACCGATATGCAGAACGGCAGCGGATATCACATGTCAACGAATATCATCGCGTATCTTCACGTGCCGCACAGATTCAACCCGTACGATGGGAACATTCCACCCGCATCCCTACACCCCTCATCCTGAGTGTGATCACACTAAGGAACCCACAGGGAAGGGCTGTGCGGATACGGAACCCACAACGGCCCGCAGAGCAGCCGCGCAAGGCGAAACACCGGCGACACGGCGGGCGACGACGGGCAAACACGGCAGACGAACAACGTGCATAGGAGGCAACGTGCAGGAACTGATCGATGATCCCCTGATCTGGTTGAAGGCGAATTCAGGAAAGATCTTCCTGCTCGTCGTGGTGCTGGTCATCGCGTTCGTGGCGGACAAGATCATTTCGAAGGCCATGCGCATCGCACTCGACAGAACCGAGATCCCCAGTGCGTCGATCTTCGTGAACATCGTGCGCGCGATCATCTGGGTGGTCGCCGCGAGCCTCGTACTGCAACCGGTGTTCGGCATCAACCCCACCACATTGATGACCGCGCTTGGCGTTGGTGGTATCGCCCTCTCCTTCGGTCTCAAGGACACCATCTCGAATGTGATCGGTGGCTTCGGTCTTATGCTCAGCAAGGTGGTGAAGCCCGGCGATCTGGTCACCATCAACGGCATCACCGGACTTGTGGAGGACGTGACCTGGCGTCACACCGTGGTCAAGGAACGTTCGGGCGACACCATGTGGATTCCGAATTCCGTGCTCAACACCGCCGCGCTGGAGAAGATGACCGAAGTCAGCGAGGGCATGACCACGATCGCGTTCACCGCCCGCGGCAAGGAGGGCGTGGACACCGACGCCATGGCCCGGCAGATCGTCGCAACGGTTCAGGCCGCCACCGATGACATTATGCTGCCCGACAACCCGCCGATCGTGAAGTTCAACGGATTCTCGCCGTACGGCATCGAGGGCAAGGTGCTGCTGTTCACCAAGCCCGGCGTGCTGCTGTCGACCATGCAGGATCGTGCGACGCGGGCGCTGGCCGGCGAAGGATTCCTGGTGCAGAACGCAGCGCTCGTCGAGGAGTGATGGCATGGGTATGAGTGACGGCATGGCAAGTGACGGCATGGTCACGGACATGGGTGCAAGTCTGGGCGACGGCACGATTCGCAGGGCGACGATCGCGGATATTCCGGATCTGGACCGGCTGCTGTTTCAGGTGGCGGCCGTGCATCACGATGGGCGGCCGGATCTGTTCAAACCGAACGCGAAGAAGTACACGGACGAGGAGCTGGCCGAGATCATCGCGGATGACGAACGACCGATTTTCGTGTATGACGATGGCACGAACGATGGCACGGCCGACGACACAGACAACGACGATCGCGAATCCGATCGACCGCATCGCGTGCTCGGCTACGCGTTCTGCGTATTCCAGCGGCACGACGGCAGCCATGTGCTCACCGACATCACCACGTTGTACATCGACGATCTATGCGTGGACGAGTCCGCGCGCGGCCGGCATGTGGGCAGTGCGCTGTACCGGCATGTGCTCGATTTCGCGCGCGAACAGGGCTGCTACAACGTAACGCTCAACGTGTGGAGCTGCAATCCGAGCGCCATGGCGTTCTATGAGCACTGCGGGCTCGCGCCGCAGAAGGTGGGGATGGAGACGATTCTGTAATCCGACCCGACGGGATCACCAGACGCCGGCGATCAGCGTACCACAGTCGGGACAATGCCCGACATGATCATGATCGGCACGATCGTCATCATGGTCGACGCGGATGCGGTTCTCCAGAATCCGATACCAGTCCCGGCGCACGAGCGCTGCACGGCACGCGGGATTCGGGCAGAACGTGGTGTCGCCCTCGACGTCGTGCACATTGCCGGTGTAGACGTATCGCAGCCCCTCCCCCATCGCAATGCGGCGAGCGCGGGTCAGCGTCTCCGGCGGCGTCGGCGGCACGTCGAGCATGCGCCATGCCGGGTGGAATGCGGAGAAATGCAACGGCACATCCACACCGCAGTGCTCGCGAATCCACGCGCATTCGGCGTGCAGCTGCGCATCGTCGTCATTGAGACCGGGGATGAGCAGCGTGGTCAGTTCCACCCACACGTGGCTGCCGGACGGGGTACGCGCCTCGTTGACGGCGTAATCGATCGTGTCGAGCACGTCCTGCAGGTGCGTGCCGGTGACCTTGCGATAGAAATCCTCCGTAAAGCCTTTGAGGTCGATGTTCGCCGCGTCCATCGCCCCGTAGAATTCCGGGCGGGCACAGGCGCTCATGTATCCGGCGGTCACGGCGATCGGATGGATGCCGAGTTCACGGCAGGCGCGGGCCGTGTCGATCGCGTATTCGGCGAACACGATCGGATCGTTGTACGTGAACGCCACGGATTCCACGCCATAGTCGTCGGCCACGTGGGCGATCCGGTCCGGCGACGCCTCCACACCCAGACGGTCCCAGTCGCGGGCCTTGGAGATATCCCAGTTCTGGCAGAAACGGCAGCCGGAATTGCAGCCGGCGGTGCCGAAACTCAGCACGCGCGAACCGGGCAGGAAGTGATTGAGCGGCTTTTTCTCCACCGGATCGATCGCGAAACCGGAACTGCGCCCATACGTATCGCAGACGATACGACCGCCGTGGTTCGATCGGACGAAACAGAAACCGCGCTGTCCGTCGGCGAGACAACAGCCGCGCGGGCACAGGTCGCATTGCACGCGGCCGTCGGGTAGCGGGTGCTGCCAGCGCGGTTGGGTATGCAGTGGCTGAGTTTGCGGCTGGTGCAAGATCCGACTCATGATCGTTCACTCCTTGTAGGCGGTCACCGCGTACCGGTGGCAACGTATGGCGGAGCCGTTCCAGACAGTGGTCGCGGGCAGTCCGGATTTCATCAGCAGATGGGAGACGAAGTCATGCGGGCTGGGCAGTTCGTCCCACACCTGCGGCAGGAATGTGGCGCGGTGGCCATGACCATCGTCGATGATCAGCCCGTCCGTTCCCGGACGGAGTTCGGCCTCCAGTTCCTCGCGGCTGGTGGCGAGCATCGGCTCGGGTCGGCCGAGCACCGACACCTCCACGTCGAGCAGCGGATATTCGGATGCCGTGACCGGACGGAATCGCGGATCCCGGCTGGCGGCGTCGATGGCGTGTTCGGCAATGTCACGGCCGAGCGGACGGTACGCCTCCAACGTGCCGATGCAGCCGCGCAGATGGCCGCCTTCGGTGAGCGTGACGAAACTGGCACCGGGCTGACGCAGCCAATCATATTCGTCGACGATGGTCTGCGGATCGACGTCGTCGGGGTCCTCGATGCCAAGATAGCGGCGGAGGGACAGTCGGGCGAGGCTGATGGCGATGCGGGCGCGGGCGGAATCGGTCGTTGCAGCGGACTTGTCAGACTCTGCCGTGGCGGATTCCGCGGACTCATCCGAATCATCCGAATCATCCGAGGTGATCGGCCATGCCGCAAACGACGCGTATCCGACCACGGGTTCATCCGGATTGAGCGGCACCGGACGGTGGGCGAGCACGTCACCGTGCGCACGACGAGACGGATCGAGCAGTGACCGGGACAGGGCGACCTCGCCGTCGTCGCCGGACGTGGAGCATCCTAGGAATCGCAGATCAAGCGGATTCGTATGCGATTCGCGACGACACACGTCGAGCAGACCGTTGACCGGATAGGCACCGCACGCAAAGTTCGGATGAATCGGACCGTCGAGGTTGGTGATGCGTTCGATCGTGCGATCGTCGAGTGCGCGGGCCATTTCGTTGGGATGATAATGCGATAGATCGGAACTGATCACGATCACCGTCTCCGGGCCTCCCCACAGGGCGCGGATCACATCACCGACTTCGGCGGGACTCGCATCGCCGGCGTTGAGCGGCACGATCTGCAGATCGGCCCCAAGCACGGTCTGCAGGAACGGGATCTGCACCTCCACCGCGTGTTCGCGGGCGTGGGTGGGGTCGTTGACCAGCATCGCGGGAGCCGGCGCATCGTCGGACGCGCGCATGCCGTTACGCCATGTGGCCGGATCGGCGTCGGCGGTCGACAGACCGAACGCGTGCGCCTCGCCGGCGATGTCGACCGGCACATCACCCAGCGGCGTGGCGAACGCCGTGGCGCGGCACATCGCAACGCCTCTTACCGCGACGCGATGCGTGGGGCCGATGATCACGGCCCGGTGGATCGTGCCGCGACCGCGTTCCAACAGCGCATAGGCAAGCGCGGCCGCGGTTCCGGAATACACGTATCCGGCGTGCGGCACGATCACGGCCTTGGGCGCACCCTGCGGCAGCGCGCGTGCGGGGAGTTCGTTGAGCAGTCCGCGGGCGTAATCAAGTTGACGATCGATCATCGTGCGGAGTTCACGTGGATTGGCGGGGTAGAACGCGCCGGCCACTGCCGCGTGACGAATGTTTTCAGTGAGTTTCATCGCAATCACCGCCTCACTACGTCATCGTAGTCCGTAGTCGGGCGGGATGGAGCGGTCTGGTGGTCAACACGGTCTGGTGGTCAACACAAACAACTATCGGCCCCTCTCAATGACACTTGATGGAGGTCAGTGGGAGGAGCCGATGGGCACTGGATCAGACCGGATCGTGCGGGTCAGGCCTGATCATGTGAATCAGCGGAGGATGCCCTCGATGAGTTCGGTGATGAGAGCGGAGTAGCCGACGCCGGTGGCTTCCCACGCCTTGGGGTACATGGAGATGGAGGTGAAGCCGGGCATGGTGTTGATCTCGTTGACCATCACGCCACCGTCGGGCGTCACGAACGAATCCACACGGCTCAGACCCATGCCATCCACGGCGACGAATGCCTTGGCGGCGGTCTGGCGCACGCGCTCAAGCGTTTCGGCGGGCAGGTTGGCGGGCACTTCCACGTGGGAGGCGCTGGAGTCCATGTACTTGCTGTCGAAGTCGTAGAAGGAGTCCTCGTCGGTGGCGCGGGAGTCGAGCACGATCTCGCCGGGCCAGCTCACGCGCGGCTGTTCGCCGGCCTTAGGGGCCAGCACGGCGCATTCGATCTCGCGGCCGTTGATGCCCTGCTCGATCAACACACGCCAATCATGCTTGGACGCCTCGAACACGGCGGCGGCAAGCTCGTCGGCGTTGTTTTCGGTCTCCACCTTGGTCACGCCGAAGCTGGAACCGGCGCGGGACGGCTTGACGAACAGCGGGTATTCCAGACCGGCGGCCTGCACCTGAGCGAGGATGTCGGCACCGTTCGCGGCGAACTTGGAATCCTTGTCGTAGGAGCGGGCGTCGAGCGTGATGCCGGGGGCCACGGGAATGCCGGCCGCAGCGAGCAGCACCTTGGTGTAGTGCTTGTCCATGCAGGCGGCGGATGCGAGCACACCGCAACCCACGTACGGCACGTTCATCATCTCGAGCAGGCCCTGCACGGTGCCGTCCTCGCCGAACGGGCCGTGCAACACGGGGAACACGGCGTCCACGTGGCCGAAGGATTCGAGGGAATCGCCGTTCTTGGCGAAAAAGCCGTCCTGTCCGAGGGCGATATCGAGCACCACTTCGCGGGAGCCCTCCACGGCCTTGACCTCGGGCAGCGTGCCGTTGTCGAGGTTCCAACCGCGCGGGTCCTCACCGTCGACGATCCAGGAGCCGTTCTTGGTGATACCCACCGGAATCGGCTCGAAACGCTCGGTGTCGATCGCGTTGAGCACGCTCGCCGCGGAAATGCAGGAGATCGGGTGCTCGTCAGCCTTGCCGCCGTACAGCACCACGATGCGCTTCTTGGTCATAATCCTTGTGTCCTCCGAAATTCAGCCGTCGTTAACGCAAAACGCAATAACGGTAGATAGCGTACTCCGCGGCGGAGTCTTCATTCGTCGATGATTGTGGATGATTGTGTTGGTGATCATTCCGCGGTGATCAGGCGACTACTCAGCGGTGATTTCGGTGCCGAACAGTTCCGCGAGCATCTGCGCGCAGGAGATGCCGTCTTCGAGCACGTGGGACATGGCGGCGGCGAGCGGGGTGGGCACGCCGTAGCGATCGCCCAGCTCGACCACGACCGCGGTGGTGGGCACGCCCTCGGCAACGCCATCACTGGCCGCGGTGGCTTCCTCGACGGTCAGGCCCTTGCCCAGGTTGGAGCCGAACGTGTAGTTGCGCGACAGCGGCGATCCGCAGGTGGCGATGAGGTCACCCACGCCGGCGAGACCGGAGAAGGTCTTCGGGTCGGCGCCGCACGCCTTGCCGAGTGCGGTGAGTTCGGCCAGGCCGCGGGTTTCGATCATGGCGGCGGTGTTCTCGCCGTAGCCGGCGCCACGGGCCATGCCCACGGCGAGCGCGACTACGTTCTTCAGGGAGCCGCAGAGTTCGAGACCGATGACGTCGGTTGAGGTGAACGGGTGGAAGTAATGGGTGGAGCACGCCTGGGCCACGCGGGCGGCGGCATACGGGTTTGCGGAGGCGATCACGGTGGCACTGGGCTCGCGGGCGGCGATCTCCTTGCTCAGGTTCGGGCCGGAGATGGCAACGAAGCGGTTTTCGGGCAGCCCGAGGGTTTCGCGCACGACCTCGTCCATGCGCTTGCCGGAGCCGCGCTCGATGCCCTTCATCAGTGAGACGACGAGTGCGTCATGCGGGATGAGTCCCTGGAATTCGGTGAGCGCCTTGCGGGCGGCCTGTGCGGCGATGGCCACGACGATGATCTCCGCGTGTGCCACGGCTTCCGCGCGATCACCAGTGGCGGTGATACTGTCGGAGAGACGGTCGACGCTGGGCAGACGGTACGAGTTGCGATGGTTGTCGCGGATGTCGGCGACGATCTCGGGTTCGATGGCCCACATCGTCACGGTGTTGCCCGCATCGGCGAGCACCTGGCCGAAGGTGGTGCCCCATGCGCCCGAACCCAGTACCGTTACGTTGGTCATACTGCCTGCTCCTTATGTTCCTTTGCTTCCTGCATTGTTGCACGGTGTTCTACATGCTCTGCATGTTCTGCAATGGTCCGGCTCCCACGCCGTCCACGCACTCAGACCAGTGTAGTGACCCACGCCGAAGACGAAAAATGAGAAGGGGCAAACCGTGGAGAATGAACTGTGCCATGGGCATCTTCGACAGGTACACCAAGGAGACTTGCCGATGGCGACGCTTCCATAGCGCGCAGTCCGGCATCCGATGCTTGTTCGTCGCATGCATGCGTCCAATAAGCATCAAAGCCCGCCCTCAGTGCTCGATTGACACACATGCTTCCAATAAGCGCGGAGCGTCTCCCCCAGTACTTGTTTGCCATATGCGTGCGTCCGATAGGCATCGAAGCTCGCCCTCCATGCTTGATTGACACGCGCGTGCGTCAAATAAGCATCGAAGACTTCCTCCGGTGCTTCTTTGACGTACGCATACGGGGTTATAGGGTTATAGGCCAATAGCCGGTCTGCGCGATGGACTGGATGGTAGGGAAAACGAAAAAAGCCTCGGAACCGATCCGAGGCTTGCTGGCTCCTGCGGCTGGGCTTGAACCAGCGACCGTCCGATTAACAGTCGGATGCTCTGCCAACTGAGCTACGCAGGAATATCTGTCAGAAAAAACCTCATCCGAAGATGAGGTTCAATCCGTGCCCCCTCAGGGATTCGAACCCTGGACACGCGGATTAAGAGTCCGCTGCTCTAACCAGCTGAGCTAAAGGGGCGTTGCTGTTGTTGTCTGTGTTCCTTGCAACGAGTGATAAATATACTCGGATTCAGAAACGATGCAAGTCGCGGCGTGTCGCAAGTAATTGCAACGGTTTTGAAGAAGTGGATCTTACGACGGAAAGTCAGTAGAGAGGTGGTTTCGCCGAAATTTTGGGGGCCAGGGAGACGATCATCGGCGTGTCACATGGGCGTCATGACCGGTATTGGGTAAACCCGGACAGCGATCTGGGTCAGAA
>NZ_JEOG01000032.1:0-23854 GCF_006408715.1 Bifidobacterium sp. UTCIF-39
TATCGGCAGGCTTATCTCCGGAGACGCTAGAATTCGTGGCGTGAATTTCAAGGAGATCACCGATTATGTGATTCTTCTTGTATATCTGATGACTAAAATGCAAGTGCCGCAGAGTGAAAGACTCTCTTTCTTGAACGGATATGTCGCTCTGCTGGACACGTATCAGCGGCAACTCCCCCAGCCGATTTTCAGCCGGTTTGTGCATTCGCAAGCTCGTCAGAAGTTGCAGGAGGCTCGAATGTTCATCGCGGAGCATTCGTAAATACGATGTGTCTACAGAACTGTGTCCTCGCGGATACGGATATGTCGTATATGTGCTATATTCTTATGGCTAATTGCGGCGGAAGCCTTCGGGTGACGCTTGGGAGGGGCTGATGCGTCAGTTCCTCCTTTTTTCATCTTCGGAAAGATGCGTATCATTCCTTGACCATGCTGTCGTGACACGCGTGACGTGTTGATGTAGTGATGGGGTGGTGCGGGGAATCGTGCAACTTGTGGGTGCCAATAAAACCGAACTGCTGTGACGTTAGGGGCTGATATATGACGGCAACTCTTCATATCGAGGGCAATGGTGAAGGTGGTGCCATCGTTGCCGATCCCGTCGGATACTCCATCCGGCAGATCGCCGCGATGTTTCACATGCAGCCGTCCACGTTGCGTTATTACGAGGATGCGGGTCTGCTCACCAACGTGGAACGTGACTCCGCCGGCCAGCGCGTATACCGGGAATGTCACATCAACCGACTGCGCACGATCTGCTGCTTCAAGCACGCCGGCATGAGCATCAGCGAGTTGCAGCGGTTTTTCTCCTACGAGTCCGACGAAGTCGGCCATATCGATGAGATCATGAAGCTGCTGTACGAGCGGCATGAGGCGTTGGACGAACAGCGTCGTGCGCTTGAGGAAGCGCACGCGCATCTGCTCCGCAAGCTGCATTTCTACGGCGATATCCAGAAAGCCACTCGCGAGAATCGGCCACTCCCCCAATGGTCCGACTATCGTCACGCGGAGTTCACGGAGATTTCCGGCTCACAATACGACGAAACCCCGCGGAACGCCTAGAAATTCCGCAGGGCTGGGGAGTGTCTTGACAGGTGTGTGACTGGTCTTGGCTGCCAGTCGCGAGGCCGGCGGGAAGGGGCTCCCGCTGAGAGCCGCGCCGATCGAAGCGGTGACGACATGGAGAAAGACGGTTCCCCGCCTCGGTGCGTATCCGACGCGCGCTTGTGACGAACAAGCACCGGGCGCACGCCCCGATGCGCATATGACGCACAGAGACGTCGAACAAGCACCGGGGATACGATTCGGTGCACATTCGACGCACGCTTGTGACGAACAAGCATCAAGGACACGCTTCAGTGCACATTCGACGCACGCGTGAGACGAACCCGCACCGAGGGGCGTGCGTCACTGCGTATCCGACAGATATCCGAGACGAACCTGCAGTAGGAAACCCGATCCAGTGCGTATTCGACGCACGCATGCGACCAAAACCAGCTACACACTTACCGAGACATTCCGCGGGGCTACCTACCATAACCACGATTTATGAACCACAAACCCCCGGTTCGCCGTTGAGTTGTGGTTGATTGTTTGTGTAATGCGTGTGTCTTCAAGGCGCGGAACGCGAAGGCGTACAAAAGTACGTCGAGTGTTCCGTAACGCCGAAGACACTCCATTACACAAACAATCAGTATTTCATGCCCATGGCGGAGCGCACCTCATCCAACGTCTCTTCGGCGATCGCATTAGCGCGCTTGTTGCCGTCGTGGAGGATGTCTCGGATGGAATCCATGTCCTTGGCGAGTTCGGCGCGGCGCTCGCGATGCGGGGCCAGGAACTCGTTGACGGAGTCGGTGACGTACTTCTTGAGGGCACCGGCACCGGCGGCGCCGATCTCGTCGGCGATCTCCTGCGGGTCACGACCGGTTACCAGACCGGCGGTGGTGAGCAGGGCGGCGACTTGCGGACGGTTGATCGGGTCGAATGTGATGGTGCGCTCGGAGTCGGTGGGGCTCTTCTTGATGAGCTTGGCGGTTTCTTCCGCGGTGGCGCCCAGCATGATGGAGTTGCCGTAGGACTTGCTCATCTTGCGGCCGTCGAGGCCCGGGATCTCCGGAGCGTCGGACAGGATGGCGGACGGCTCGGGGAACACGGGGTTCTTCTTGGCGAAACGCTCGTTGAAGCGGCGGGCGATGGTGCGGGTGATCTCCACGTGCGGCAGATTGTCCTTGCCGATCGGCACCACGTTGGCCTTGCAGAAGAGGATGTCGCATGCCTGATGCACGGGGTAGGTGAGCAGCAGGCCGGTCAGTGCGTGGCCGCTGGCTTCCATCTCGGACTTGACGGTGGGGTTGCGGTGCAGCTCGGCCTCGGTGACGAGGGAGAGGAACGGCAGCATGAGCTGGTTCTCGGCGGGCACTGCGGAATGCGTGAAGATCATGGTCTTGGTCGGGTCGATGCCGGCGGCCATGTAGTCGAGAACGAGGTTGAGCACGTTGTCTTCGATGTGCTCGGTGGTGTCGCGGTCGGTGATCACCTGGTAGTCGGCGATGATGATGTTGGTGTTCACGCCACGGTTCTGCATGGCCACGCGCTCCTTGATGGAGCCGAAGTAGTGGCCGAGGTGCAGACGGCCGGTCGGGCGGTCGCCGGTGAGCATGGTGAACTTGCTGGGATCGGCCTCAAGCTTGGCGAGCGTGGCGTCGGAGCGTTTCTTCGCTGCGAGGAAGCTCGCGCTCATTTCGTTGCCTGCTGCTGTCAACTGCTGCTCTTCGGCCATTACGCACCAACCCGTTTTTTGTTGAAGGTATTGAAAAATAACGCTCTAATCGTAAAAGTCTGAGCCGACATCCCAAGATTAGTGGTACTCTCTTATGTGATGAATTAGGAAACGTGTTGCCTCGGGCACAATAGACTGGCGAAGGGGGTCAGATGGGCCGCGGACGTCAGAAGGCTAAGCAGACGCGAATTGCCCGTAAGCTCAAGTACCTCACCACTGATACCGATTACGATGAGCTCGCGAAGGAACTGTCAAGTCAGGATGAGGTGACTCCATCCGCTGCGGATCCGTTTGCGACGATCGAAACCAAGATTCATGCCGATGATCATGCGGATCATGCGTCCGGCGGGGTTGATGGCGAGGAACTGGACGAGTACGCGCAGTGGGCCGCCGAAGCCGCCAAGAAGGCGGAGGAGAAGCCGGCCGCCAAGGCTCCCGTTCGACGGGGACCGATTCCCATGCCGATGCCTTCCGCATTGAAGAAAACCGTAAAACCAGCCGCTCCGGCCAAGCCGAAGACGGAGGATTCCGAGTCCGATTCCGACGAATGATCGATCAGTGATCGTTCGTATTCGGCAGATAGTTCGGTAAGGGACAGACGCCATTTGGGTGCCTGTCCCTTTTCCATACCTATATATCTATATTGGTATCGAGGTCTGTGCCCGTCGTCGTTCGCGGTATTTCCCTTCCGCTATATCAACGGGAGCAGTTCGCTCAGATCGTCGCGCTCGCCCACCGCACTGATGCGTCCGGCGTTCTTCTCCTCGTCCCATGTGCTCACTCCGCAGACCAATCGCAGCCATACGTCTGGTTCGAGTTCGATCACGTCGGGGGGCGTGAGATTATGCGGATCTGACGCCGGTCCCTCCAGAATCTTGATCGCGCCCCATGGCGCTACGCGTACTTCCACGCCTTCGCCTGGCGCTCTGCGTTCCATGAGATACAACGAATATCGCACGGCCATGGCCCAGACCCGACGAGGCAGATCGTCCGTTTCCGTAGGATCGTTCGCTGCCGTTCGCTGCCATTGCTCCAACGCCCGTTTTCCTTCGGACAGATCCTTCTTCAAAATGGATGCCATATGATCATCATCCCACGTCCCTTTCCGATGTGTGGTTTGAAGGATGAATGCGCCAGCGTTTGTTCACTTGAAACAACTGCAATTGGCACGTTCAAGTGCTACCATCGGATATTGTTGGTCTCAGACAGGTGAATCCGTCATCCAGAATTCATCTGAAAGCTAGGCAGAGTCGCCTTTGCGGACGGATAATGTCTAGCGGGAGATGTTTCTCACGAGAAAGAGTGCTTTATGACTGAGCAAACCGCACCGAAGTCCCCGGTGACCACCGAGCAGTTCATTGACGAAATCAAGGAGCAGCTGAAGTACAACCAGGGTGTGACTCTGGAACAGGCTACCGACGCCGACATCTACGTTGCGTCGTCCCTGGCCGTCCGTCGCCACCTCATGGACTCCTGGACCGCTACGCAGAAGGCCATGGTCGAAGGCAACACCAAGGCCGTCGGCTACTTGTCCGCCGAGTTCCTCATCGGTAAGCAGCTGCGTAACGCGCTGCTCAACTTGGGCATGCTGTCCGAGTTCGATGAAGCCGTCAAGACTCTGGGCCATGACCCGCAGCTCGTCGTCGACGCCGAGTACGAGCCCGGCCTCGGCAACGGTGGTCTGGGTCGTCTGGCCGCCTGCTACGTTGATTCCCTCGCCTCGCTGGGCGTGCCGGCCTTCGGCTACGGCATCCAGTACAAGTATGGTATCTTCAAGCAGGAGTTCGACGCCGAGGGCAAGCAGGTCGAGCGTCCTGACTACTGGCTCGCCAACGATGAGCCGTGGGGCCACATCGACTACAACCGTTCTCAGAAGGTCTCCTTCGGCGGCGAGGTCGTCGAGGAGAACGGCAAGAAGGTCTGGAAGCCGGTCTGGTCCGTTCGCGCCGTCCCGGTCGACTACATGGTTCCGGGCTACGCCTCCGGCCGTGTTGACACCCTGCGCCTGTGGAGCGCTAAGAGCTACGACGAGTTCGACCTCCTCACCTTCAACAAGAGCGAGTACCTCGACGCCGTCAAGCCGCAGGTTGAGGCCGAAAACATCTCGAAGATCCTCTACCCGGAGGACTCCACTCCTCAGGGCAAGCGTCTGCGCCTCGAGCAGCAGTACTTCTTCGTCGCCGCATCCCTGCACGACGCCATCCGCGTGTTCTACCCCGGCCAGGACAAGCCTGATCTGACCACCTTCCCGAGCAAGATCACCTTCCAGCTCAACGACACCCACCCGGTGATCGGCATCCCCGAGCTCATGCGCATCCTGATCGACGAATACGACTACGACTGGGATACCGCCTGGGATATCACCACCAAGACCTTCAACTACACCTGCCACACCCTGCTTCCGGAAGCTCTCGAAGTCTGGCCCGTCGACCTCATCAACGAGCTGCTGCCTCGCCACATGGAGATCATCAACGAGATCAACGAGCACTTCCTCGCCGAGCTCAAGGGCCTCACCCGTGACAAGGAGCGCATCAACCGCATGCGTATCGTCACCGAAGGCGAGCACCCGCAGGTGCGTATGGCCTACCTCGCCACCGCCGGCGGCTCCCACGTCAACGGTGTTGCCGAGCTTCACTCCCAGCTCCTCAAGGACGTCACCCTCCGTGACTTCTCCGACCTCTTCCCCACCAAGTTCACCAACGTCACCAACGGTGTCACCCCCCGTCGCTTCATCCGCCTTGCCAACCCCCGCCTGAGCGCCCTCATCACCGAAGGCCTCGGCACCGACAAGTGGCTCAGCGACCTCGACCTGCTCCAGGGCCTCGTTCCTCTGGCCAACGACGACGAGTTCGTCAAGAAGTTCGCCGAAGTCAAGCACGCCAACAAGGTTGCCTTCGCTAACTTCGCCAAGGACCGCTACGGCTTCGAAGCCAACCCGGACACCATGTTCAACACCATGGTCAAGCGTCTCCACGAGTACAAGCGCCAGTCCCTCAAGATTCTGGCCCTCATCTCCCGCTACGCCGCCATTAAGAACGGTACCGTCAACGTCGATGACGTTCTCCCCCGTACCGTCTTCTTCGGCGCCAAGGCCGCCCCGGGCTACTACATGGCCAAGCTCACCATCCAGCTCATCAACAACGTCGCCCGTGTCGTCAACAACGACCCCGACGTCAAGGGCAAGCTGGCCGTCCACTTCCCCGCCAACTACAACGTTCGTCTCGCTCAGCACCTCATCCCCGCCACCGAGCTTGACGAGCAGATCTCCCAGGCCGGTAAGGAAGCCTCCGGCACCGGTAACATGAAGTTCGCCCTCAACGGCGCCCTCACCGTCGGAACCCTCGACGGTGCCAACGTCGAGATCCGCGAACGCGTCGGTGCCGACAACTTCTTCCTCTTCGGTCTCACCGTCGACGAAGTCGAAGCCCTCTACGAGGAAGGCTACGATCCGGCCAAGTACTACGAAGCCGACCCCCGCCTCAAGATGGCCATCGACATGATCTCCTCCGGTACCTTCTCCAACGGCGACCGCAACACCTACGCGCCGCTCGTTGCCGATTGGCTCACCAAGGACTACTTCATGACCCTCGCCGACTTCAGCGCCTACGCCGACATCCAGTACCAGATCGAGGACCTCTACCGTCAGCCCATGGAGTGGAACCGCAAGGCCATCCTCAACGTGGCCAACACCGGCTACTTCAGCTCCGACCGCGCGATTGAGGATTATCTCGAGCGAATCTGGCACACTTCTCCGCTCGCTGACTGACGGAGTGTCATCGGTTGCGCAGAAGGTTCGACGTACCTTTGTACGCCTTCACCTTCTGCGCAGCCGATGCCACACTCGTCAGTCAACTCGCTCGCTCGCGACTGCGGAGGGTGATTGAGTACATAAACAATGTGGGTGGTGGCGCTATCGAAAGCAATGTGCTTCCGGTAGCGCCACCACCCACGTTTTTGTATGTCAGGCGAACCTGAACCCCAACCCTAAAGGGGAAAACTCAGGCCTCTTCGGCGGTCTCGGCCTCGTCGGCTTCGGCCTCTTCCTCGGCCTCGTCGGCCTCGGCCTTCTCCTTCTTCGCGACACTCAGATCGACCGGAGAAGAGCTGTTCTCCCACGGCTCCTCCCACGGGTCATACTCCGGGTTCTGCTGCTTGTACAGGTACAGCGCCGCCAGACCGGCCAGCAACGCACCGAACAGAAGCGCGAAGAACTTCCACCCGTTCGACGACTTGTTCTCCATATTGGCTCCTTTCACAGGGAATTACAGCCTGCCCTTTCAGACCGCTTTCACCCATTCTAAGCCGACGATGTGCCCAAGCTGTGAGCATCCACGCCGAACGTACAACGAAAGTCATCCCATCATCGGCATCCTCGCCCGTCCGCCTCTTCTCGCCGGCCCTACCATGCCATACAGTAGGGTCCATGAGCCAACGTTTTCGTCTGTTCCCCAACTCCCCCACATCGCATGACCTATTCGATCGCGACAACATCCGCCATCAGTGGCGCATGGGCGGACCGGTGATCACCTCCGCGATCATCATGATCTGCGTGGTCATGTGGGCAGTGGAAATCATCACCAGATTCATCGCGCCGAACCTGCTGGGCACCATACTCGGCTACGGCATGTTCACCTCCGCGCTGGCCGCACACATGCCCTGGACGTTCATCACCGCACTGTTCCTGCATGAACCAGGCATCTTCCACATCCTGTTCAACATGCTTACCCTCTGGGCCATCGGCCCCGTACTGGAACGCATGCTCGGCCACTGGCAGTTCCTCGGCTTCTATCTGCTGTCCGGCCTGGGCGGAGACATGGCCCTGCTGCTCTGGGCCCGACTGCTGCCCGGCGGCACCGGCTGGGGCATGTCCACATACGGGGCGTCAGGAGCCCTGTTCGGCCTGTTCGCCGCCATCTTCGTCGCCTACCGTCGCATCGGTATGGACATGACGTCAATGATCGTATGGCTGGCGATCAACTTCATCATGCCGTTCATCGCCCCCGGCATCGCATGGCAGGCGCACGTCGGCGGATTCGTGATCGGCGGACTGTACGCATGGCTGATGGTCGCCGGACTGCCGGCACTACGCAAAACAGGCCTTACCGCGCGGGCATGGGTATACGGCATCGCATTGTTCAGCGTCGTTGCCGGGGTGAGCGCGTGGTGCCTGATTCCCGCACTGGGATAAGGCCAATACAACGGCTGGTATACGCCGCCAATACCAAACGATCCTCCCGAATCAATTCATGATCTGGGAGGATTGTCATATATGCGATCAACACCATACCCATCCGTATGCCGACAACATACGGTGTCGTAGTGCGGTACGGTGCATCGAACGGGTCAGCGCCACCACATGGTCATCAGGAATCCGATCAGCATGATGCCGAATCCGATGGCAAGATTCCACGCACCGATGTTCGGAATCGGGTAATCGTACGTCATGTAGTACACGACCACCCACACCAGACCGATCACCAGCAGCGCGCAAAACAGCGGCACGAACCAGGCCGGATTCGACTTGGTGCCCTTGATCGACTCCTCCACACGCTTCGTATTCTCCTGCTGACGGGCGAACATCTTGCGCATCTGCGGCGTCATGGCGGCCTCGTCAACGCTCTTGTTGAGCACGGCCTCCACCTTGTCCATGGAAATGCCGAAATCGTCGTCCTTGTCGGCGGTCTCGTCCTTGTCAGAGGCCTTGTCCTTGTCGGCGACATCCACGGTCTTGTCGTCCGCTTCCTTGACATCAACATCGGCGGTGGTGTCGGTGACGGTGTCCGCCTTGGTTTCGTCGAGCTTCTGCTCGTCCTGTTCAGCCATGAGAGATTACTCCTTTAACGTAAGCTACTAGTCATAGTAGTGGCTAGAGTGGAAACAGTTGACAAGTCGAATCCAATAATAGGACGAACAATACGAACGATAAGGCGGATTGACGATCATGGGCAAGCACGGAGGCAGACACGTAGCGCGTAAGTCGATGGTCGGCGCGCTCTCCGTGATCATCGTGTTCGCGCTCGCCGGATACCTCTTCGTCACGAACGTGCGCATCAACCGTTCCGTCACCGTCACGTCCGACACCACCCAGCTGCTCAATGAGCGATCCCGCAAGGTCACTGAACTCGAAGGCGATGTCAACACTCTCAGTGACAAGATCGACGCATTGAAAACCCTGACCGGCAACGACAGCTCCACGAACTCTGAGGACGTGGGATCAGGCACCAAACTCAAGGCCGTGGAGGGGCCAGGCGTCACCGTCACGCTCGACGACTCCCCACTGTGGGAGACCAAGGTGGGCGACTCCGGATCATCGGCCGACATCAACGACTACGTCGTCCACCAGCAGGACATCGAAGGCGTGGTGAACGCGCTCTGGGCCGGTGGCGCCGAATCCATGATGATCGAGGACCAGCGCGTGACCTACAACTCCGCCGTGCGATGCGTAGGCAACGTACTGCTGCTCCAAGGCAAGCGATACGCGCCACCGTTCAAGATATCCGCCATCGGACCGGTGAACGACATGGTCCAGGCGCTCAACAATTCACCAACCGTGCAGGTGTACAAGGAATACGTGGACTCGATCGGCCTCGGATGGAAGGTCGAACGATCCGACAATCTTCGATTCGACGCCGCCAACGCGGTGCCGCAGACACTCAAATACGCCAAGGTAAAGGAAAGCTAACATGGCACAAACCATGGCCCAACCGACCGCCAACGCCCGTATGACGCGCAACCCCGGCAGCGGGAGGGGCTCCGCGGCATCCGCGATCCTCGGCATTCTCGGCGAGATCCTGCTCACCCTCGCCGCAGTACTCGCCCTGTACATCGCATGGCAGCTGTGGTGGACCGGCGTGGAATCCGAACAGGCGCAAAGCTCCCAACGAGACAGCGTCTCCTGGGTGGACCCGCAGAAAAACGGTAACGACTACACCATCGCCAAGGCACAGCAGGGCGATCCGCCGGTCCAGCCGCAAGGAGCCGTCACCGGCGACCTGATCGCGCAGCTCTACGTCCCCCGATTCGGACAATCATGGCAGCGCAACGTCGTGGAGGGCACCGACGCCTACCAGCTCTCCCGCCACGGCCTGGGCCACTACTCCGAAACCCAGATGCCCGGACAACTCGGCAACGTGGCCATCGCCGGCCACCGATCCGGCTACGGCGAACCCCTCGCCCACGTCGACGAACTCCAACCCGGCGACAAGATCATCCTGCGCACACAGGACTACTGGTACGTGTACACGTACACCGACTACAAGATCGTCACCCCCGAATCCACCGAAGTCGTGGCCGCAGTCCCCGGACAGCCCGGAGCAACGCCCACCGACCGCTACATCACACTCACCACATGCGAGCCGCGATACACCGAAGCCACACACCGCTGGATCTCCTACGGCAAATTCGACTACTGGGCCAAGGTCTCCGACGGCATCCCACAGGAACTCGCCGCATCCGCATCATCCGGCGGCGTACAGTTCGAACGCGGCCAGTCCTCACCGCTCGCCAAAGTGTCCGGATCCATGGAGAACCTGGTGATCGCGCTCGCCATCGCCTACGTCGTGGTGTATCTCGCCGCGCTTGTCGCCTGGCGATACCCGGTACTCAGGCAGATCAAGTACGGCGTGCGCAGCAAGCCCTCCGCAAGCCTCTACGGATGGTTCTACCGGCACCAGCCCGGCCCCATGCTCATCCGATGGGTATTGATGCTCATTCTGGCCCTCGCGATCGCCGCGACCCTGTTCGAATGGGCGTTCCCGTGGGCGGCGTCCAATATTCCATATCTGAAAGTCACGTCGAACTTCGTTGCCGTAGAGTAGACGCAGCGAAGCCCATTCAACAGAACGACCAATAACAGGCAGCAAACAGCAGACAGCGGAGGAGCAGCCATGACGGATACGACAACCGATTCCGCAAGGATTCTGGTCATCGACAACTACGATTCGTTCGTATACACGATCGTCGGATATGTGGAGACGCTGGGTGCCACGGTAACGGTGGTGCGCAACGACGCGATCGACCCGGCCACGCCCGGACTGCTCGACGACTACGACGGCGTGCTCATCTCCCCTGGCCCCGGCGCGCCCGCCGACTCCGGCGTGAGCGAGGACATGATCCGACTGTGCGCCAAGGTGCGCAAGCCCATGTTCGGTGTGTGCTTGGGCATGCAGGCGCTCGCCGAGGTGTTCGGTTGCACGGTGGGGCATGCGCCCACGATCATGCATGGCAAGACCAGCCAGATCGAGCATCTGGACGATGAGATCTTCGCCGGCATCCCCAACCCGATGACCGCCACACGCTACCATTCGCTGGCCGTGGAACCCGACAGTGTGCCCGACACGTTGCAGGTGACCGCGTGGACGCAGGGCGATCATATCGTACAGGGGATTCGCCACAAGGAACTGCCGCTGTACGCCGTGCAGTTCCACCCCGAATCCGTGATGACCGAAGGCGGCTATCGTCTGCTCGCTAACTGGCTCGCGGTGTGCGGACAGACCAACGCCGTCGAGAAGTCCAAGGGGCTCAAGCCCAAGGTTGCCGTCGACGCGGAGTGATTGATACCGAGGAAAACGGCAAACGAAAAGGTCCGGCGGAGGACTCCTGAATAGGAATCTTCCGCCGGACCTTTTGCGATCACCGACTACTGCACGGTGATGGTGTATGAGCCGTCGGCGTTCTTGGTCACACCGGTCACCTTGGCATCGTCGTTGCCGGGACCACTGATGGTGTACTTCACCTTCTGGCCGTCCATGATCGACTTCATCTCGGACTGCGACTTGCCCATCACACCGAACGGATCACTGCCCGACGAGCTGGTGTTGGGGCTCGGCGAGGATCCATCCGTGCTGTTTGTGTCGCCATTGTTGGAGCCGGAGCCGCTGGTGTTCAGCGTCACCGAGCTGCCGGCGTTCACCTTGCTGTTGGCGGTCGGACTCTGGCTGGTCACCGTGTCGCTGTCGTTGCCGCTGGAGCTCACCGTGAGGCCGAGCGCCTGCAGCGCCTGACGCGCGGAGGAGAGCGACTGGCCGGTCACGTCGGGCACGGTCACCTGATCGGAACCCTTCGACACGTACAGCGTCACCGTGCTGCCCTGCTCCACCTTGGAACCCTCATCCGGGCTGGTGCTGACCACATTGCCCTCATCCACGTCACTGGATGCCACCTGCTGTGTGGTGGCGTTCAGACCGGCCTGCTTGAGCTTGGCCTCGGCGGCGTCGGCGGAGATGCCGGACAGGCCGTCGGGGACGGTGGTCATACCGGAGGAGATGTAGATGAGGATCGACGTGCCCTTGGCCTTCTGCGTGCCGCTGGCCGGGTCGGTGCGGGTGACGTGATCCTTCGCCACGGTCGCACTCTCCTCAACGGAAGCGCTGCCGCTCACCGTGAATCCGGCGTCCTCGAGCGTCTTCTTGGCCTTCTCCTGCGTCATGCCGGACACATCAGGCACCTCACCCTGCTTGGGGCCGGTGGAGAACCACACGGTCACCGTGCTGCCCTTGGCGGCCTTGGAACCGCCGTCGGGGCTCTGCTTGGTGAACATGCCCTTCTCCTTGGCGGAATCATTGTCATCAGCGGTCTTGCAGGTCAATCCGGCGTCCTGGATGCGCTGGCAGGCCAGTTCGCTCGACATCTGTTCGGTGATCGTAGGAACGGTCACCTGCTCGGTCGAGCTGCCCGACGTGACATACCAGATGCCCAGGCCGGCCGCCACCAAAGCGATGATGGCCAGAACCGTGCTGATGATGATCCGCTTCTTTTTCTTGGCCCTGGCGGCCTCGGCGCGGGCCGCGCCGCGACCGGCGTTGCCGGCGTCCATGCCGTTCATGCCGTTGCCGGCAATACCGGTACCGGTCTCGATCGGATTAAACGCCATGGTGCCGCCGTTCGCGCCGCCGTTGCCGGCAGCCCCGTTCGCACCGGCACCCATCACCATGGTCTCGCCGGCTTCCTGCTCCTTGCGGGCCTTCATATTGGCCAGATCGGTGAGCGGGTTGAACGCGGCCGCCACAGGGGTGCCGCCGTTCATCAGGGCCAGCACGTCGTTGCGGAATTCAGTGGCCGTGGTGTAACGGTTCTGACGGTCCTTGGCCATGGCCTTGGCACAGATCGAATCCCACATCTTAGGCAGTCCGGGAACGATCGCGCTCGGCGGTGTGGCCACTTCGGACACATGCTGGTAGGCGATCGCCACGGCGGAGTCGCCGGTGAACGGCGGCCGTCCGGTCAGCATCTCATACAGCACGCATCCGGCCGAGTACAGATCGGAACGCATGTCCACGTTCTCGCCTCGGGCCTGCTCAGGCGAAAGGTACTGTGCAGTGCCCACCACGCCCTGCGACTGGGTCATGGTAGCGGACGAGTCATCAAGCGCTCGGGCGATACCGAAGTCCATCACCTTCACCACACCCTGATCGCTGATCATGATGTTGCCGGGCTTGATATCGCGGTGGATGATGCCCATACGATGCGAATACTCGAGTGCGCCGAGCACGCCGAGCATGATCTGTTCGGAATCGCGCTGGCTCAGTGCCCCGTTGGCCTTGAGGATGTCGCGCAGCGTCTGTCCCTGCACGTATTCCATCACCAGATACGGGACGCTGACGTCACGTCCGGCGTCGTCCTTGAGATTCTCCTCGCCGGAATCGTAGATCGATACGATATTGGGATTGTTCAGCTGGGCTACCGAATGCGCTTCACGACGGAATCGTGCGATGAAGATCGGATCGCTGGCCAGATCGGCCCTCATGATCTTGATGGCGACGGTGCGGCCCAGACGGGTGTCCGTACCCACGTGGACTTCCGCCATGCCGCCATGCCCGACGAGATTGCCAACGGTGTACCGTCCGCCGGCTAATGATGCGGGGATGTACATACTCATCGTGGCTCTTCCTTCCCTGTTTCATTAATGTTCAAGTCTATATTCGCAATACCCGACGGTGCATCCGTCGTCGGAGGCGTTCCCGTGATGCCGGTCGTATCGGTCACTCCTGTGACTCCGGTGATCGGCGTGCCCGTATATGGCGTTGGCGTCGGTGGAACGGATACCGCGTTCGATGTTAGTGGAATCGCGGTTTGACGCGGTTTCGCGGCAGGAACGAATCCGGGCAACGGTCCGGAGTCCAAAGGCTCCAGAATCGGAATGTCCTGTGGCGTCGGGCCGGCCAGGGCCGGTTCGACCGACGGCAAGGACGATGCCGATGCTGATGACGCTGATGACGAGGTCTCCGACGATGCCGACTGAGACGATGCCCGCAAGGACGACTCCGTCGGGATCTGCACGCCCGGTGTATTCGGTAACGGTACGGAATCCAACGCCATGGGCGCTGCCGAGTCCGTGGCCGACGTTCCAGTCCCGCCAGCTCCGGCATCGAGTGAAATGTCCGGGATCGGGATATCCGGCGCGGACTCCGGCACCGTAATGGGCGCCGGCGGCACAATAGTCGCTTCCGGAGCAGCCGCCGGCGTAGGAGTCTGAGTCACGGCCGGTGCGACGGTTGTCTGAGTCGGACGCGGAGTCTGCTTGGCCACCCAATCGGCCGCGGAGAACAGCTGGATTGGCTGATGCGGCGCGCTCATGACCCGTCGGGTCAGATGGCCGGTTTCGGTGAGCGCCTCGGACGCCTCCTGATCCAGCAGCCGACGCTCGATCTTCGCAAGTGTGCGTGAAACGACAAGCGCGTTGGCTGGACGATCCGCAGGATCCTTCGCCAGCATGCTCATTACGAATTCACGCAACTGCCAATCGATGCTGTCCGGCAACGGCGGCACCGGGTCGTTCACATGCGCGGCGGCGATATCCACGGGCGTGGCACCGGTGAACGGACGGTGTCCGCACAGTCCCTCGTACGCCACCACGCCGAGTGAGTAGATGTCGGACTGCGGTGTGGCCTGTTCGCCCTGGGCCTGCTCCGGGGAGATGTACTGCGCGGTGCCCACCACCATGCCGTCCTGTGTGATCTGCGCCTGGTTGGTGGAGTAGGAGACGCCGAAATCGGTGATCTTGACCTCGCCGGTCTCCGAAACCATGATGTTCGCGGGCTTCACGTCGCGGTGGATCACGCCATGCGAATGTGCCACATACAGGCCGCGGGCGGTCTGGATAAGGATGGGAAGCAGTTCGTCGGTGCTCAGCGGTCCCCGTGCCTTGTAGATTTCGGCCAGCGACTTGTTGGGCACATATTCCATGATCAGGAATCCGATGTTGTCGTGCTCGTAGTATTCGAATAGGGCGGCGATGTTCGGATGGGCCAGATTCGCCGAGTTGTGGGCTTCGGCACGCAGCCGCTTGAGCTTCGCCTCCTCATTGTCCATGTCGGCGCGGAGGGCCTTGATGGCCACGGGCCGTTCAAGCTCGATGTCGTAGCCTTTCCACACTTCGCCCATGCCGCCTTGCGCGAGGCGTTGGTCCAGACGGTAGCGGCGGTGAATCAGCTGTCCTTCGATCAGTCTCATTGCTTCAGGGCCTCCTGCATGATTTTTTGCATAATCGGTCCGGCCGCCTGAGCTCCGTAGGTGTTGACGTTGTGCACCACCACGGCCACGGCGATTTCAGGGTTGTCGGCGGGCGCGAATCCGGTGATCCACGCGTCATTGGTGTTGTTGTTAGTGCCGATCTGAGCGGTACCGGTCTTGGCCGCTACCTTGGCGTTGGCGAGCTGCAGCTGCGGGTCCTCCTTGGTGATCACGGATTGCATCATGGCGTTGATCTTGCCTGCGGTGTCGCTGGAGAACGCGCGCGAGAACTCCGACGGGGAGCTTTCGCTGATCACGGTCAGGTCGCTGGAACGTACACGATCCACGAGGGTGGGCTGCATCATCACACCATCATTGGCCACGGCGGACGCGATCATGGCGTTGAGCAGCGGGGTCTCCAGCACATCACCCTGGCCGATCGAGGCCAATGCGAGCTTGTCGTCGGTGGGTGAGTCGGGGAACTTGGACGCGGTGGCCTTCATCGGTGTTCCCGTGGCGGTGTTGCCGTCCACGGTGATCGAACTGCCGAAGCCCATCTTCTTGGCCTGATCGGCCACCTTGTCCTTGCCGAGCTTCACGCCCAGCTGTGCGAAGGCGGTATTCGACGAGTATGCCAGCGCGTCCTCAAGGGTGATCTGCCCATTGGATCCGTTGGCGGCACTGGTGGTGTTCGTCAGGTTCGTTACCGTGCCGGGCAGCGTGTAGGAGGCACCGGCGGGAATCTGCGTATCGGTGTTGTAATCGCCCTCTTCGAGTGCGGCGGCGGCCACAACCAGCTTGAATGTGGATCCAGGCGGGAACAGTTCACCGGTGGTGCGGTTGAGCATCGGGTTGTTGGCGTCGCCGACCAGTGCGGCATAGGCCGAATTGACCTCGGACGTGTTGTGGCTCGCCAGCGTGTTCGGATCATAGCTGGGTGTGCTCACCATGGCCAGGATTCGACCGGTCTTGGGTTCCATGGCAACAACGGCACCTTGCTTGTCACCCAGCAACTGGTAGGCCAGTGTCTGCAGCTTGGGATCGATCGAGGTCTCAATCGTGGCACCCAGATTCTCCTCGCCGGTGAACAGCGACTTGAATCGGCTGAGCCAGAGCGAGCTGCTTTCACCGCTGAGCAGGGAGTTACGGCTCGCTTCCACGCCGCGGTCCGCACGCTGGTTCACGGAGAAGTATCCGGTGACCGGGGCATAGACCTGACCGTTGCTATACGTGCGCTGGTAGGAGAACGCGTCGTCGGACTTCTCGGATTTGGCGATCACCGTGCCATCGCTTGCCAGAATCGATCCTCGGGGCGCTCCGTACTCGTGATACAGGGCACGGGTGTTCCGCGTGTCCGCGTTCAGTTCATTCGCGCGCACGGTCATGATCAATGATGTGGACAGGCCGAGGATCGCGAACAATACGATGACCGCGTTGAACAGATGCCGTAGTGAGTTATTCATCGATCCCTCCTCTCCGAAGAGGCCGAACCTGCCGATCCTGCCGCGTGACGGGGTGCGGACGGTGCCGGCGGGCGCAGATTCGGCATGGCCGTAGCTTCCGGCAGCGTATTGCCATCATGAGTACGCTGTGCGATGATCTCGGTCTCCTCGTTGGAAGGGTTCTGGACGGCCTGCGCGGTATGACGTGCGTGACGCGGCGTCTCGGTCATTGACGCGATGGGCTCGATGGGCTCAATAGGAGCGACGGGCGTCACCGGAGCAGGCACGGCCATGGTTGCGAATGCGTCGGCATTCGCGCCTGACTCATCGGAAGCCTCAGCCTCGTTTGCAGATGCTTCGGACTCGGACTGTGCCATACGGGCCTGTGAGGCCTTCTTCTCCTTCTCGCGTAGCGCCATCAGCGCCTCGTACTGGAAGGCGTCATCATCGGTGTCGCTGACCGGCTTGTTCGCCGAATTCGAAATGATCAGCAGCAGGGATGCAAGTATGCAGTTGGCGATCAGGCTGGAACCGCCGGCCGCCAGATACGGCAGCGTCAGACCGGTCAGCGGGATCACGCCGGTGACGCCTCCCACGACGGTGAACACCTGAAACGCCATGGTGAACACCAGACCCGATGCCAGCAGTTTGCCGAATCCGTCGGTCACTTTCATGGCGATGATCATGCCGGTGCCGATGATGATCAGGTACAGCGCCAGAATCGCGAACAGTCCGGCGATGCCAAGCTCCTCGCCCAGCGATGCGTAGATGAAGTCGGAATTGGCGAACGGCGTGACGGTCGGATGCCCCTGACCAAGTCCGGTGCCGGTCATACCGCCCGTCGCAAGACCGAATCGACCCTGCACCAGCTGGAAGGAGCCGCCGACGGCGTTGTAGATCTTGTCGTCGTACGGGTGTAGCCAGGCGTTCACACGATTACCCACATGCGAGAACATCATCACAGCCGCCACGGAACCGACCGCGAAGCCGACGAAGCCGATCAGGATCCAGCTCTTCTGCCCGGTCGCCACATACAGCATCGACACGAACATGGCGAAGAACATCAGCGACGTACCAAGATCGTGCTGCAGCACGAGCACGCCCATGCACACCACCCACACCACAAGGATCGGACCCAGATCCTGCAGTCGAGGCAGCCGAATGCCAAGGATCTTCTTGCCGCCCACGGCCAACTGGTCGCGATGATCAAACAGGTACGAGGCGAAGAAGAACGCCAGGAACAGCTTGGCGAATTCAGCCGGCTGCAACGTATGGCTGCCGAACGCCAACCAGACGCGTGCGCCGTTGATCTCCTTGCCGATGAACGGCAGCATGGGGGAAAGGAGCAGCACCAGACCCACGACCATGCTCAGATACGAGAATTTGCGCAGTACGCGATAATCCCGCATGAATATCACCAGGATCGCGCACAGGACAAGCGCCACGCACAGCCAGATCATCTGCGTCAGCGCTACGGTGCTATGTCCCTTGCCGAACACATCGTTCTGGTTATCGATACGGGCGATCATGATAAGACCAATACCGCTGAGCAGCATCACGCATGGCAGGATCGTCTGATCGGCATGCGGCTGTCGGACCAGCAGAATGATCCAGAACACCACGAACAGCGCTCCGACGATGCCAAGACGAGTCGCGTAGGCGGCCGGGAATGAGTTATGCACTCGCATGAACATCTGAAAGAATCCCAGCATCACGGTCGCACCCGCCAGTATCAGCATTGAGGCCTGTTCGATTCGACGTGCGATCATTGCTGAGTCTCCGTATTCGATGCGCTGGGCGACGGTGATTGCGATGCCCCCGCGGAATCATTCTGATTCTGCTGGTTGTCTTGCGCCGACTGATCGTTCTGACCGGACTGGTCAGTCTGTTCCGCGCCGCCGAACTCGTCCTTCGGCTTCTCCTGACTCTGCAGGTCCTCGGCCTGCTGACGAATCGTCTGCGCGTGCGTTTCAGCCTCGGCATACGAGCCGACCGTGATGCCACGGCTCAGCTGCTCCCGCCAATTCGCCGGCAGCGACAATACCGTGATGTCGGTTCGTTTCACCTCGTGCGAGAGCGAGAATCCGAACAGATCGGTGGGCACACCCTGATAAATCGCCACCGAACCTTCCGCCTCGCCTAGATAGTATTGCGTCTGCGACCATCGAAAGGCCATGAAGCCGGCGCCTCCCAGCACCAGCAGCACCGCCACGATAATGCCGATGATGGTCATGCGGAACCGGGAGCGACGCTTGCGCGCCTGCTGCGCCTGTTCCCGCTGCTGGGTCTTGATGGCCCGTGCCACTTCGGGATCGTGCGGATCGGCGCTCGCACTGCCGTCTCGTTTCTGCACCACGGGGATTTCCCCGGTATTCGGCATGGCGACGTCGGTGGTTTCGGGACGCTGGCTCGACGGCTGCGCCACTCGCGGCGATGCCGTCTCATCGGTTTGCTCGTTCTTTGGCTTCTGCTCCTGCATAAGCGCGGCCGCGCGCTGCGCCGGACTGCCCTGATCCGCCCTGAGCGCGGGAGCCGTCGCCACGGATTCGTCGATGATGTCGGCGATGCTTTCCAGGCTGGCGCTTACGGCACCGCCCACCAGAGGCACCGGCGAATTCTCATCGGTTGGCTTCTCGCTCAACGGCACGGTGGCGTCCGCGATCACGGCGGTCACGTTGTCGGTGCTGCCGGCCTTCAACGCCATGGCAACCAGACGCTGTGCACACTCCTCGGGATCGGTCAGCTCGCTCAGCGTCTCTTCGAGCGTGGAATCCTCCAGGACTCCGCAAAGGCCATCAGAGCACAGCAGCCAGCGGTCGCCGGCCTTGGCGCGGCGGATGGAGATGTCGGGGCGGGGATCGATGTCGAAATCTCCGAGCACGCGCATCACCACGTTGCGCTGTGGATGATTCTTCGCTTCGGCCTCGGTGATCCTGCCGGTGTCGATCAGATGCTGCACATAGCTGTGATCCTTGGTCGCCCGGATCAGATGGCCGTCACGCAGCAGATACGCGCGTGAATCACCGATGTGCGCAAGAATCCAATGGTTCTCGACCAGACTCAGTGCCACCACGGTGGTGCCCATGCCGGATAGACGACGTTCATGCTTCGCCTTGCCCACGATGGCGTCGTGCGCCGCCAGCACGGAGGTCTCCATGATCTTCGACACGGTCTCGATGTCGTTCGACGATTCCTCATGCTCGATATGGGCCAGCGAACGGATCGCAATGGTCGAAGCGGTATCACCGCCTGCATGGCCGCCCATGCCGTCGCAGATCGCCGCGAAATGGCGTCCGGCGAACGATGAATCCTGATTGTTGCTACGCACATATCCCACATCGGACACCGTTGTGGAATATAACGTGAGCGCAGGTGCCGCGTTCACCGCGGGCGTTGGATCCGTGGTCCCCGAGGCCGTCTGCTGAACCTGCTGTAAGGACGATGAAGAAGACTGATTGGTGGCCATGCTTTACCTCAGCTCGAAAGTGGTCGCACCGATGCGTACGGGCACGCGTGCCGGCAGTACGGCGGCTTCGGTGAGCTTCTTACCGCCCACCACCGTGCCGTTGGTGCTGCCGAGATCCTCGATGGCCCATCCGCCACTGCCGGAATCCCAGAATATGCGCGCATGATGGGAGGACACGAATTCGTCGTCGAGCACGACGGAATTGCCTGCCGCACGGCCCAGCGTGATCTGACCATTGCCCAGTGGCATGGTGGTTCCGGCCAGCGGGCCGTCGATGATCGTGAGAATGGTGGGCTGTTCCGTCACGGGTCGGGCAGGTTTGACCGGTGCCGGCGTAGGAGTGGGAGCAGGCGCCTGAGCCGCCTGCTGGGCGGCTTGGGTACGTTTACGATGCTTCTTGGAAGGCTTGGGGCTGTACGACGCCACGTCGCGGTGCAAAGAGCGTACGGCGAGCCATACGAATACCCATAGCAAGATCAGGAATCCGTATTTGAGAACGGTGAAAGTAAGTTCGGTCATGATTGGCTCGCGTTCGTGCGTCGGGGAAGTGGATCAGTCCTGCGGGGTGGAAGACGCCCAGAACAGGATGCGCGTACGCCCGATGGTGATGGTGTTGCCGTCGAGCAGTGTGGCCGCGGGAACCTGATGTCCCTCCACATAGGTGCCGTTTGTGGATCGCAGATCACGCGCGATCACCCCGTTGTCGGTGATATCGATCTCAAGATGGCTGCGCGAGATACCCGGATCGTCGATCACGATGTCGCAGTTCGATCCACGGCCGATCACGGTCTTCGGAGCGGTAAGCAGGTACTGGCGTCCGTTGATCTCCAGCACCGGGCAGTCCTTCGTTTCGCTCGGCGTGGTCACGGGAGCCGCGTTGCCCTGCACGGACTCGCTGGAAAGTTTGAATTCGGCGCGGCTCAGATCGAGATCCTCCTCGAAGATCACCACGACCGGGCCGACGAAGGCGTAATGCTGGCTTTCCGCGTACTTGGTGAGATTGTCGGCGAGTTCGTTGGCCAGAGTCTCGGACCCCCACTGTTCGATTCGGTCGAAATCGGGGGTGGACAGGCGGAACCGGTATTCGTTGGGGGCCACGGTACGATCTCGTCCCATGGGCATGGCCTGTGCGTCGATCTCACGTTCAAGGGCGCTGGAGAGGTCCACCGGCTGGAGGTCCTTGGAGGCGAATTTGCTGAATACGCCGTTTACGGCACCTTCGACACTTTTTTCGAAACGGTCGAGAACGCTCATGAATATCCCTTTCTCGCAATGGCTCCATCGTACGCAGCTGTCTTTACCAAGGCATGGGTATCCCAAGCTATCATTGCAAAGTCTTCATTACGCTTTCTTTCTTCCACCAATCGTAATCCCGACTGGGAATTATGCCCGCATCTTCCTGCAAAACCTTCGGCTGAGAGGGAAAATCCCCCACTTGGGGTGTTTCACTCCCCCGATGTGCCGTCGCCGCGCCCCCGATGGCCCGGCTGGTATTGCGTCACTTGGGCCGACTACCGTCACGTGGACCGCCCGGCCTATGTGACGGCATCTCATAATCGTTGATTTTTCAACGTTTGTATTTCTTCGTCACGCGGACCGCCCGGCCCGCGTGACGCAATGCGGCCCGCGTGACGCGTCACATGGGCCGAGATCGGTGTATACCCCCTGACGACTTGGGCTCTAGGCCTTGTCACCACACGGTTTGCCCAGCGCCCGGCGCAAGGCCTCGTGCTTGAGCGCGATCGTCGCATTCGACGAGACGATACCCACGGCATTGAGCTCATCCCAGCTCACCCACGTGCTTGCCACATGTTCGTCCTTGTCGAAGTGCCGCTCCCCCGTGTGCCAATGACGCAGATGCAACACCATGATGTTCGCCAGTTCGTCCGACATGCCCTCCGAGGAATAGCATTGTGCCACGTCGTCGATGACGATGCCGTCCTGTCCGTCCGGTCGTACGCCGGTCTCTTCGTGCAGTTCGCGCAGGGCCGCGGCATGCGGTTCCTCATCGTCGTCGATCAGTCCGGCCGGTATGCCGAACGCGTACATGTTCGGTCCGACTCGGTACTCACGTTCGAGCAGGTATCGGTCGGTGGCGCAATCATGAACCAGCATCACCACGCAGGGTGCATGCCTCATCACCTGACGATGGATTCGCGTCGACGAGCCGTCGTGCCGGGCCAGTCGTATCGTCTGATCCTCCACGCGGAAAATCGCACCCGTATACACGGTCTCGACCGATTCCACCACCGGTGTCGTTTCCATGTCGATGTCGTTGCTGGCCTCCAGCCGCTTGATCACATCGTTGGTATCGTTCGTGTCGTTCATCTGGTCACCCACTTGCCGTACCCACTTTCCATAAGGGGGACTGTCGTATTCAATTCGTAACCGCTTCCGCATTCGTCCGAACGACCGCGCATGTGTGTCACTGCCGATACACATCGCATATATACGTATATATGCGATGTGTATATATACGTCTGAAGGACGGTCGTGCATGGCCGTATAACCACGTATATATACGTATATATACGGCGTGTACGCATATGCAGCCGGTATACAGTCGAAGCGTTATCCGTTGATCGTCCGCTCCACCAATTCCGGTAGTGCGACGGCGATATCGTCATGGATCAGACGGGTGGCGATGCCGTCGTACTGTGTGCGGCCCATGTTCATGATGGTCATCGGCACGCCGGCCTGCACTGCGATGGGTGCCAGCGACGCCGCCGGGAACACCTCCAGCGTAGACCCGATGACCCAGAATTCGTCCGCTTCCTGCACCCGCTTGATCGACTTTTCCATGGTGCCGTTGGGCAGTGCCTCGCCGAAATACACCACGTCGGTCTTGATCATGCCGTTGCAGGGCATATTCCCCTTGTACGGCAGTTTGCGATGGCAACGCGGATCAGGCTCCTCGTCCAGACGATCCATGATCTCGGCCGTGTCGTACTTGGCATGGCATTTCATGCAGTGTGACGTGCCGATGGTGCCGTGCAGATTCACGATCACATCCGGGGAGTTTCCGGCCTTCTCGTGCAGGGCGTCGAAGTTCTGCGTGGCCAGCAGCGTGAGCATTCCGGCCTTCTCAAGATCGACCAGCGCCTTGTGGGCGGCACCGGGCTGCGCACCCCACACCGGCGACTCCTTCTGCCAGCGCCAGGAGTATTCGCGGTCCTCCTTGCTGGTCATGAAGGCGTCGATATCGTAGACGTTCATCTGTTCGGGATGCTTGGTCCACACGCCATCCGGACCGCGGAAGTCCGGAATACCCGCGCTGGTGGAGATGCCGGCGCCCGTCAGTACTGCAATCTTCTTTGTGCTCATACCTCTTTCTTACACCCGGAATATGTATGGATTCCGCAGTTGGCGTCTGTATGGCATGCTGTTCGTCTGGCGTTCGCCCATACTTCTACTTTTCTACTTTTCCGCTTCAAGGATTCATGAGACGTGGGTGCGTTTGCCTGCTGATATGGTTTGCCTGCCGACGTGGTTGGGGCGATCGACGTGGTTGGGGCGGTCGACGTGGTTGGGGCGGTTGGACGAGTGGGGATCCATTGCCGTTCTGGTGGTGGTTTCGGATTCACGTCAAGAATTTCCCTGGTGATCAGACGGATTGCCGGTGCTGGCAATGTTGTGTTAACCGTGCTGACGGTACTCTGATGGTGTCTGCGCCCATGATCGGTTGTTGCGATGGTTGTGGGGCTTGGTTTTGTG
>NZ_JEOG01000033.1:0-19502 GCF_006408715.1 Bifidobacterium sp. UTCIF-39
TTTTACCCAGAGCCATCCGTCATGACCCGGTTTGACCCAGATCCCTGTCCGGTTTGACCCCGAATCATGTCCTATTAAACCCAGATCTTTGTCCTGTTCTACCCAGAACGGAGTTGGGTGAGTTCTGATATGTCCGTCTTGCCCCAGATTGCTGTCCTGATTGACCCAGAGGGATGATCCGTGGTTGAGGATGATGTCATCTTGGAATTCGCTGTCTGAACAGTCGTTCGATTCTTTGCTGTGGGCCCGGAATCATCCCCGTGCATAGAGGGGAAACACCGAAATGACTGATCACCACAAGATATCCGCTGCGAATCATCCCCACGCGAGGGGAACACTTAGACGTCGAACCGATTGGAAAACTGATCGGGAAAATCAAAAGGCCCGCACTCCCCTATCGGAGAATGCGGACCTTGATGCGGGATGCGGAGATCTCAGCGCGATGACGACGCAGTTGCATCGTCACGCGCAACCACGAGCAACCACGCGTAACCGGGCAACATATAGCCACGCAACCGACATCACGCACAGTCGCACAACCGCCCCTAATCCGATCAATCCAGCTCCACGGCGCCCGTGTACAGCTGGTAGTACTCGCCCTTCTGCGCGATGAGCTCGTCGTGCGAACCACGCTCGATGATGTTGCCATGATCGAGCACCATGATCACGTCGGAGTTGCGCACGGTGGAGAGGCGATGCGCGATCACGAACACGGTACGCCCCTTCATCAGGTTGTCCATGCCGGCCTGCACCACTTCCTCGGTGCGGGTGTCGATGGACGACGTCGCCTCGTCGAGGATCAGTGCGGGAGGGTCGGCCACGGCGGCTCGCGCGATGGAGATCAGCTGCCGCTGCCCCTGGGACAGGCCGCTGCCGTCACCCTCGAGTACGGTCTGGTATCCCTGCGGAAGCATGCGGATGAAGCTGTCCGCGTTCACCAGTCGCGCCGCCTCGATGCACTCCTCGTCGGTGGCATCCAGACGACCGTAGCGGATGTTGTCCATCACGGTGCCGGTGAACAGCGTTACGTCCTGCAGCACCACGCCGAGCGATCGACGCAGGTCCGGCTTGCGGATGCCCTTGATGGAGATGCCGTCGTAGAGGATCTGGCCTTCCTGGATGTCATAGAACCGGTTGATCAGGTTGGTCACGGTAGTCTTGCCGGCACCGGTGGCACCGACGAGCGCGATCTTCTGGCCCGGTTTGGCGAACCAGGTGATGTCATGCAGCACGGGCTTGTCGGGGTTGTAGCCGAACGTCACGTTGGTGAAGCGCACGTCGCCGCGCAGCAGCGTGAGGCGTCCGTCGGGCGAGGTGATCGCCGACTCGCGGGCCTTCACCGCCACCTCGCGGGCCTTGCCGTGCAGTTTCTCGGCGGCACGCAGCGAACGGGTGCCGTCGTCGCCCTCCTCGCGCTTCCATGCCCAGTGGCCGGTCTCGCGATCCGTTTCGGTCATGGTGCGGCCGTCCTCGCCGAGTTCCACGTTCACCAGGGTCACGGTGCCACCGTCGGTTTCGACCGGCTCGTCCATCAGCTGGAAGATGCGCGATGCGCCGGCGAGCGCCATCATCACCATGTTGAGCTGCATGGAGACCTGCCCGATCGGGTTGATGAACGAGCGGCTGAGCGTGAGCAGCGAGATGAGCGTGCCGAGCGTGAGCGGGCCCGCGCCGGAGAGGCCGAAGTTGCCGACGCCGGCGAGCGCCATGGCTCCGCCGATGATGGCGAGCAGGATGTAGAGCATGTAGCCCATGTTGCCCACAACCGGCATGGTGACGTTGCCCCAGGTATTGGCTTCGGCGGAGGCTTCGAAGAGCTCCTGGTTCTTCTGGTCGAAGGTCTTCTGGGTGGTGTCCTCGTGGTTGAACACCTTGATGACCTTCTGGCCGTTGACGGATTCCTCGACGAACGCGTTGACGTCGCCGAGCCAGTGCTGCTGCTTGACGAAGTAGCGTCCGGCACGACCGACGATCGCACGGATGATCATGAACAGCATCACGGTGAACAGCAGCACGAACGCGGTGATCGGCACGCTGAGCCAGAGCATGGAGATGACGGCCGCGATCGAGGAGATGGCTGCGGCGAACATCTGCGGGAATGACTGGCTGATGGCCTGTCGCAGCGTGTCGGTGTCGTTCGTGTAGCGGCTCATGATGTCGCCGTGTTCGTTGGTGTCGAAGTAGCGGATGGGCAGACGCTGCTGGTGGGCGAACATGTCGTCTCGGATTTTCTTGAGCGTGCCCTGTTCGACGGCGACGACGAGCCACTGCCAAAGCCATCCGCAGAGGATGCCGGCCACGTACAGGCATCCGATGAGGGTGATGGCGCGCAGCAGCGGCCCCCAGTCGGGGTTGGTCTGGCCGACCATCGGCAGAATGTACGTGTCGATGAGGGTCTGCAGGAACAGTGCGGATCCTGCCTGTGCGGCGGCTCCGACGAGGATGCAGACGACGATGACGACCACGTGCACCTTGTATTGCAGAATGTATCCGAAGATGCGTTTTATGGTGCCGGGTGCGGGCTTGCCGATGCCGGGTTTGCGATTGCCGAACGCGTTCTTGGTGGCGGACGCGGACTGTGCCTGGTTGTTCTGCGCGGTCTGATTGTTCTGTTCCGTCATTATCGTGCACCTCCTTCGGCGGTGGGAGCGTTGTGGACTTCGTGGGCCAACGACTGTTCCTCCTCGGGCAGTTCGGCTTCGGTGGCGTTCAACGCGTCGCCCGCGGAACGGTCGGCCGTCGCGGCAACGTCATCCGCCACGTCCTCCGGCTGGCCCTGATTCTTGGTCTGGGATTCGTAGATGGACCGGTATTCCTCACAGGTGAGCAGCAGTTCGTCATGTGTGCCGCGTGCCATGATGCGGCCGCCGTCCATGACGAGGATCATGTCGGACTCCTGCACCGAGGAGACGCGCTGGGCGATGATGATCTTGGTGGTGTCCGGGATCTCGTTGTGGAACGCCTCACGGATGAGTCGGTCGGTCTTGGTGTCGACGGCGCTGGTGGAGTCGTCGAGGATGAGGATCTTCGGCTTCTTCAGCAGTGCGCGCGCGATGCACAGTCGCTGACGCTGGCCGCCGGACACGTTGGTGCCGCCCTGTTCGATATACGTGTCGTACTTGTCGGGGAATTCCTGGATGAAGCTGTCGGCCTGGGCGAGCTGGCAGGCGTGGCGCAGCTCCTCGTCGGTGGCGTTCGGGTTGCCCCAGCGCAGGTTTTCGGCGATGGTGCCGCTGAACAGCACGTTCTTCTGCAGAACCATGGCCACCTGGTCGCGCAAGGCTTCAATATCGTATCGACGTACGTCGAGGCCGCCGACCCGCAGGGATCCGGCGGATACGTCGTACAGACGGGGTATGAGCTGAACGAGCGAGGACTTGGAGGAACCGGTGCCGCCGACGATGCCGATGGTCGCGCCGGACGGGATATTCAGGTCAATGTCGTCGAGCACCGGCTTTTCCGAACTGTCGGAGTAGCGGAAGGTCACGTGGTCGAAGTTGATCGAACCGTCGGCCACGGTCATGACGGGCTGGTCGGGATCGGTCACGGTGCTTTCCTCCTGCAGCACCTGACAGATGCGTTCGGCGGACGCCTGCGAGATGATCACCATGACGAAGATCATGGACAGCATCATCATGGCCATAAGGATCTGCATGGCGTAGGTGACGAGCGCGGTCAGATCACCGGTGGTCAGGCCCAGTGCGGCGTTGTTGCCGGAGTCGACGATCTGCACGGCACCCATCCACGAGATGAGGATCATGGAGCCGTAGATGCAGAGCATCATAAGCGGCATGTTGAAGCTCATGATGCGCTCGGCCTTGATGAAGTCCTTGAAGATGCGCTTGGAGATGCGGTCGAACTTGTTGATCTCGAACGATTCGCGGTTGTACGACTTGACCACGCGGATGCCCTGCAGGTTCTCGTCAACCACGTTGTTCAGCTCATCGTACGTGTGGAACACGCGCTCGAACACGGGGTGGACGAGCACGGCCAGACCGCACAGGCCAAGTCCGAGAATCGGGATGCAGGCGAGGAACACCATGGAGATGCTCGGGCTGATGCGGAACGAGAAGATCCACGCGACGATGACCATGATCGGCGCACGCACGCCCATGCGGATCATCATGGCGTACGCGTTCTGCAGATTAGTCACGTCGGTGGTGAGCCTGGTGATGATCGAACCGGTGGAGAACCGGTCGATGTTGGTGAAGCTGAAGTCCTGCACCTTTTCAAACTGGTCATGACGCAGGTTCTTGGCGAAACCGGCGGCGGCGATGGCGGCGAACTTTCCTGCAAGGAAGCCGCAACCCAGCGAAACCAGCGAGCAGCACAGCAGGATCAGGCCGAACTTGATGATGGCTGGCATGCTGCCGCCCGTGATGCCCTGATCGATCAGCGTTGCCATGATCGTTGGGATCACGATCTCCAGCACGCTTTCGATGATCACGAACACCGGGGCCAGCAGACTGTGCTTCCGGTATTCGCGCAGGGACCTTCCCAGCGTACGGATCACATGCTTGGGCTTGTCCGGTTCGACGGACTTGCGCGCCTTTTCGATGACCGCTTCGGTGGCGGCTGCGTCATCGGCCGGCCGCGTCTTCGTGTTTGCGGTAGTGCTCACGCGTTCTCCTCCCTCGTGTTCTTCTTGATGTTGTTCTTATTGTTCTGATTGTTGTTGTTCACGATGTCGTCGTGATGGTCCGTCGAGACCGCGCCGTGCTCTCCCCGTTCGAACCGTTGCTGCGCTGCGGCGATGTTGTCGCGCATCCGGCGCACATAGTCGTAAAGGGCACGCTCCTCCTCTTCGGAGAATCCCCCGACCAGCTGCCGTTCCATGCGCTCGCCGTTCGCTTTGAGGTCGGCGACGATGGCGTCAGCCTTCGCCGTCAGCACGATCTTCTTCAGCCGTGCGTCGTGGGCGACCGGCTCGCGGATGATCAGTCCTTTCTTCTCCATCAGTCCCAGCACCCTCGACGCCGTGGAACGGGTGATGCAGAATTTCTGCTCGATGGTGTGCTGGTAAATGTCCGTGCCACGGTTGCGGGCGAGGAACATGATGATGCGCGCATTGCCCCCCGTGGCGTCCGCGGCCGATTCGGGCATGGTCTCACCGAGATACCGGTCGACGGACTTGCACAGGGCGCGCAGTTCAAGGCTCAGAAAGCGTTTGTCCATGCGGCTCCTTGATCTCACACCCTTGCGGTCGACGTCTTCTCGTCATTGCCGTCAATCCGCAATAGGAAATGTTGTATATGCAACGAGACACTCTAATACGTATCATATACAACAGTTGCAGATACAACAATTCGGTGTGTCGGTGGGCAATCGCTGAGTTCTGTGCGGATTATTCGGCTTGCAGACATCAATCCGCGAGTTCTGAGCGGAGAATTTGCCTTACCCCAAGTACGACCCTTGATATTGCAAGCCTCATACTTCGCTTTTCGTCCCGGCAACGCACAGAACTCGAAGATTGGTGTCTGCACTCCTTTGAAATCCGCGCAGAACTCGGAGTTAGGTCACGTCACGCCGCTTCGGACAGGCTCGGCGTGGACTGAGTGTCGCCGCCGTCCTTGCCGGCCGCCGTGCCCGACGTGCCGTGCTCCTGCTCCTGTTTGCGCTCGTCGTTCTCCACGGCATCCGCATCCACGCCAGCGGCCTCGGCGGCCTGACGCTTGGCCTCGGCCTGCTTGGCGGCGGAGATCATGAGCTTGATGCGGTTGAGCTGGTTCGCCTGCGAGGCGCCCGGATCGTAGTCGATGGACACGATGTTCGCCTCGGGGTGCTGTCGGCGGATCTCACCGAACATGCCACGTCCGGTTACGTGGTTCGGCAGGCATGCGAACGGCTGCGCACACACCACGTTCGGCGCACCGGACTCGATGAGTTCGAGGATCTCGGCGGTCAGCAGCCAGCCCTCGCCGGCCTGCACGCCCACCGACGTGACCTCGCCGGCCTTCTTCACCAACTCGGCCATCGGCAGATCCTGCTGGAACTTGCCATGCGCCAGATCGATGGCCCGTCGCACCGGGTTGAGGTACCGATCCAGTCCCCAGCGCATGAGCGCATACAGTTTCTGGTTGCCGCCCATGCCAAGGTTGTGCTCGTTCCAGTCGGTGATGTACGGGCGGGTGGTCATGAACTCCATGATGCCTGGCACCACGGCCTCGCATCCCTGGGATTCGATCACATCGACCACATGGTTGTTCGCATCGGGATGGTACTTGACGAGGATCTCGCCCACCACGCCCACGCGCGGCTTGCGCGGAATATCACGCAACGGCAGCGCGTCGAACGACTTGACGATCTCCTTGAGCAGGACCGGGTACGGCAGGTATCCCTTGCCGATCTTCGCCTTGGCGGTCTTCGAGAACCCATGGTGCTCGATCACCTCGCGGGTGATCGTGTCCCACATGCGGTACAGCTCGTTCGCGCTGCCCTTGACCTTCTCGTACGGACGCACGCGATACAGGCACTTGAGGAACATATCGCCCACGATCAGCGCCTTGATCGCACGATGCAGCAGCGCCGGGGTCGGCGTGAAACCAGGGTTGGATTCGAGTCCCTGCGTGCTCAGCGCGATCACCGGCACCTGCGGGTATCCGGCGTCGATGAGCGCCTTGCGGATCAGACCGAAGTAGTTCGTGGCACGGCACATACCACCGGTCTGCGTGATGGCGAGCGCCACCTTGTCCGGATCGTACTTGCCTTCGACGATGGCGTTGACGAGCTGGCCGACGACCATGATGGCCGGGTAGCAGGCGTCGTTGTTCACGTACTTGAGGCCGAGTTCGACGTCCTCGCGGCTGGCGTGTTCGAGGACGTCGAACTTGTAGCCGCCGGAACGGATTACGGATTCGATGAGCGACATGTGCATGGGGCTCATCTGCGGCGCCACGATGGTGTAGTCCTTTTTCATGGACTTGCCGAAGGGGATGCGGTTGGCGTACTTCGACATGGTGGCGGTGTTGTGCGCGTTCTTCTTGGTCTGCGTGCTGGCCTTGGGGTTGCCGTCCATGACGGCGTCGAGCAGCACCTGACGGCCTGGCGTGGGGGCCTTGGAACCGGTACGGCGGAATTCGCCGGTACGGCCCTTCGGCGCGCTGCCCGCTCCGGCACCGGCACCAGCACCCGCACCTGGCGCTCCGGCACCCGTTCCAGTAACACCAGCACCCGCGCCAAGCGCGATCCTGTACGGCTTATCCACGAATCCGGCGTCCAAGTTGGCGGCCGGCATGGTGGCCTCCACCTCGGCCTGGGCGGCTTCGAGCTGCGCCTTGGCCTCCTCGAACCGGGCCTGCGCCTCGGCGAGACGGTTTTCGGATTCGGTTTCGCGACGCACCTGCTCGGCGGTGATCTGCGCGGCGTGCTCCTCACGCTTCTTGTTGGCCTCACGTTCCTCCACGGCCGCCTTGAGCGAGCGCAGTCGGATCTTGGCGGCACCCAGGTTCGACACTTCGTCGATCTTGAGCAGCGTGTACACGTCGGCCTTGTCCGCGAGGATCTCGGAGACCTGATCGGTGGTGATGGCGTCGAGTCCGCAGCCGAAGGAGTTGAGCTGCACGAGCTCGAGTCCCGGATAGGAGGCCACAAAGTTCGCGGCCGCGTACAGACGCGAATGGTAGGCCCACTGGTTGGTCACGCGCAACGGCATGCGGGTGACCTTGCGGTCGCCTACGTGGCGGAATCCGGCGGAGTCCTTGGTCCGTGGATTCTTCTCCCCCTCGGCGAGATAGTCGCTCAGATGCAGGTCCTCGCCGGGCTGCAGTTCGCAGATCGAATCCTCGGACAGCACGACCATGCCGAGCGCGCAGATCGTCTCGGGAATGCCGTGGTTGATCTCCGGATCGATGTGGTAGGGGCGTCCGGCGAGCACGATGCCGCGGCAGTTGTGCTCCTTCATGTAGGCGAGCGCGCGCAGGCCCTCCTGCTGCACGTCGTGCTTGAACAGCTTGTCTTCGGCGTACGCCGCCTTGACGGCCTGTTCCGCCTCCTCACGCGTGACGTTGGCCCACGCGAACTCCTCGACGATGCGGTCGACCATGAGGTCGTGGTTGGCGAGGTTGAAGTAGGGGCGCATGTAGCGGATCGACGGGTCGCGCAGTTCGGGCATGTTCGCGCCGATCACGACCGGATAGTTGGCCACGACCGGGCAGTTGTAGTGGTTGTCCGTGTTCTCGACCAGGTTCTCTTCGTAGCTCACGCACGGGTAGAAGATCGTCTTGATGCCCTTGTGCAGCAGCCACTTGATGTGGCCGTGCACGAGCTTGGCCGGGTAGCAGATGTTCTCGGAGGCGATGGAGTCGATACCCGTCTCGAACAGTTCGTGGTTGGACCGCCCGGAGATCATCACCTTGAAGCCGAGGCTGGTGAGCAGCGTAAACCAGAACGGGTAGTTCTCGTACATGTTGAGCACGCGCGGGATGCCGATCTCGCCGCGAGTGGCCTTCTTGTCGGTGAGCCTGCGGTAGGCGAAGCACCGCTTGTACTTGTATTCGTACAGGTTGGGGCGGTCGCTGCGCTTGCGTTTGCTGTCGCCGCCGCGCTCGCAGCGGTTGCCGGTCACGTAGCGGGAGCCGTCGGCGAACGTGGTGATGGTGAGCTTGCAGTGGTTCTGGCACAGCTTGCACACGTCACGTTCGGAGGTCATCGACAGGTTGTCGAGTTCGTCGCCGGAGAGGATCGAGGAACGCTTGTCCGGATCGTCATCGTCGTTGTAGTGCATGCGCGCGGTGAGGGCGGCGCCGAACGCGCCCATGAGGCCGGCGATATTCGGTCGGGTCACTTCGCGCTCGGTGAGCAGTTCGAATGCGCGCAGCACGGCGTCGTTGAGGAAGGTGCCGCCCTGCACGACCACGGTGTCGCCGAGGTCGCCGGCGTCACGCAGCTTGATCACCTTGTACAGGGCGTTGCGCACGACGGAGTAGCACAGGCCGGCGGCGATGTTTTCGATCGATGCGCCTTCCTTCTGCGCCTGCTTGACGGACGAGTTCATGAACACGGTGCATCGCGAGCCGAGGTCGACGGGATGATCGGAGGCGAGCGCCTTCTGTGTGAATTCCTGAATGCTCAGTCCCATGGACTGGGCGAAAGTCTGCAGGAACGATCCGCAGCCGGACGAGCATGCCTCGTTGACGGCGATCGAGTCGATCACGCCGTCATTGATGGCGAGGTATTTCATGTCCTGTCCGCCGATGTCGATCACGGCGGTGACGCCGGGACTGACCATTTCCGCACCGCGATAGTGGGCCATGGTCTCGACCACGCCTTCGTCGAGATGCAGACCGGTGGTGATCAGTCCTTCGCCGTAGCCGGTGGCGCAGCTACGGGCGATGTACGCACCGTCCGGCAGTTCGCTTTGGATTTTCTTGACGATGTTGACGGCGGCGGTCAGCGGGCTGCCTTCGTTGTTGGCGTAGCTGGACCAGACGATTTCGCGATCGTCGTTGACGAGTGTGGCCTTGATGGTGGTGGAGCCCGCGTCGATGCCGAGGAAGTGCGGTCCGTGGGCGCCTTCGAGCGTGCCGATGTGGATGTGTTCGCGGTGGTGACGCTCGTTGAAGCGTTCGCGATCCTCCTCGGTGTTGAACAGCGGAGGCATGGTGGGCGTGTTGCTCGGCAGGTTCTTCAGGTTTTCCAGCGCCTGGAGGATGTCGGGGAGCGTGCGCGCCTCGTAGTGGACGGTGCCTTCCTCGTTCTGTTCGGAGTCCTCCTGTCCGGCGAGCAGCGCGGCGCCGTATGCCACGTACAGGTGCGCGTCCTCGGGGGTGATGAATTCCTTGACGCGGTCCTTGAGCGCCCGTCGGAATGCCTCGCGCAGTTCGGAGAGGAAGAACAGCGGGCCGCCGAGGAAGATCACGGTGCCGCGGATCGGGCGTCCGGAGGACAGGCCGGCGATGGTCTGCGTGGCCACGGCCGTGAAGATGGACGCGGCGAGGTCGGGTTTGGCCGCACCGTCGTTGATGAGCGGTTGGAGATCGGTTTTGGCGAACACGCCGCATCGCGAGGCGATCGGGTAGAGCGTCTCGTAGTTCTTGGCCATGTTGTTCAGACCGGTGGCGTCGGTGTCGAGCAGTGTGGCCATCTGGTCGATGAACGCGCCGGTGCCGCCTGCGCATGAACCGTTCATGCGCTGTTCGGGCGTGGGCTTGAGATACGTGACCTTGGCGTCCTCGCCGCCGAGTTCGATGATCACGTCGGCCTGCGGATACTTGGCGTCGATCGCCACGGTTTCGGCGATGACCTCCTGGGCGAACGGCACGTGGAGGTTGTCGGCGAGGCCGAGGCCGCCGGATCCGGTGATGGACAGGCGCACGGGTTCGTCGCCGCGTCCCAGTTCCTCAAGATGATGGTGGATGTCGGTGAGCAGTTCGGCCACCGTGGCGCGCACGTTGGCGTGATGTCGCCGATAGTCGGCGTAGAGAATGTGCTGGCCGGGGGCGGCCAGCGGCGATTCGTCTCCCCCGTTTTCCTCGGTCTGGACGCCGTCCTTATCCAGGACCACCGCCTTCACCGTTGTCGATCCAATATCCAGACCGATCCTGATGCAGTCGTTCGTCTTCAACTCCGGCATACCTTTTCCTTCAATTCGTCCGTGTGCCTCTTCACGCCTACCCGGCCGCGCTCACTTCGTTTTTTGCTGCAACCCTTCATATGCGTTCGCACATTTCCTTGTAGTATCGTAGTCGTCACTACGGAACGTGGACGATCACCAAACCGTTACACGCCCGTATTTTGAGCCGACAGCGAATGATTCTCGACATACCTCACAAAGTTGTTCGTTCTGCCATCACTGATTCCCCGCAGTTCTGTATCCACACATCTGGGAGTGTCTCGGTAAGTGTGTAACTGGTCTTGGTCGCATGCGTGCGTCGGATACGCACTGGATCGGGTTTCCCACTGCGGGCTCATCTCGGATGTTCGTCGGATACGCAGTAAAGCACGCCCCTCGGTGCGGGTTTGCCATACATGGATGCCGCATCGAAGCGCGTCCCCTACTGCGGGTTCGTCTCACGCGTGCGTCAAATGCGCACCGGAGCGTGTCCTTAACTGCGGGTTTGTCACAGACGTGCGTTGAATACGCAGCGAGGAGTGCGGCTCGGTGCGGGTTTGCCTCACGCGTGCGCCGAATACGCAGTGAAGCGTGCTCTTAACTGCGGGTTTGTCACAGACGTGCGTCGGATACGCAGCGAGGAGTGCGGCTCGGTGCGGGTTCGTCTCACGCGTGCGCCGCATGGGCACCGCGGCGTGTCTCCGGTGCTTAAGTGACGTATTCGTGCGTCATTTGATCACTGAGCAGTCTCTTGGATGCTTGCCGGACGCACGTATGCGTCATATGAGCATCGGAGCGTACGTCCGGTGCTTGTCCGGTGCATGCGTGCGTCGGATACGCACCGAGGCGGGGAACTGTCTTTCCATATGTCGTCACCGCTTCGATCGGCGCGGCACGCAGCGGAAGCCCCCTCCCGCAGGCCTCGCGACCGGCAGCCAAGACCAGTCACACACCACCTACCAAGACTCCCGCAGAAGGCCCCCGTTCACCCTCATCAGAAAGCCAAAGTCCTCCTATCCGTCCCATGAGGCGACCGAAGGACCCCCATTCACCTCATAAGGAGCCCGAAGGACCTAGGAGATGCGTCATGACGCGTGTGGCATCGGTGGCGCAGAAGGCGAAGGCGTACAAAGGTACGTCGAGTCTTCTGTGCCGCCGATGACACTCCGTCAGGATGCATCTCCTTCGCCGGCCGCGCGGTCCTTGCCATATATCTCGGGGATGAATCGCTCCTGGTCGTGGAGTTTGGCCCAGATGACGGGCTTGCCGGCGGCAAACGACTTCGGAACGTCGAGGATGCGCTGGTTTTTGGAGCCGCGGAATTGGAGGAGGGAGTCATGCTGATCCTTGAGGTAGCGACCGTCGACGAGGATGTCGATGAGCTGGAGGAGCTCGAGCTTGTCGGGGGTTTCGCCGGGGCGCATGAGCTCTTCCCAGGTGTAGCCGGTCCAGCACCAGATGTCTTTGGTGTGACCGAAGCGTTCGCGGATCTTGCGGCAGAGGGGGATGAGGATGGTGGTGTTAAGGAGGGGTTCGCCGCCGAGGAGGGTGAGACCTTGGACGAAGGATTGGGAGAGGTCGTCCATGATCTGGTCTTCGAGTCTCTGGTTGTACTCGTAGCCGGCTTGGAAGTCCCAGATGGAGGAGTTGTAGCAGCCGTCGCAGCGGAAGGGGCAGCCGCTGACGTAGATGGAGCAGCGGATGCCTTCGCCGTCGGTCATGAGGAAGCGTTTGTAGTCGGCGACCATGCCCTGGCCCATACGACGACCGTCCCATTGGCCGGCGCGGGGGTTGTTGGTGAGTTCGCTGGGAACGCCGGGACCACGGTCGGGCTCTCCGGCGGCGAAGTCGTGGTGTTTGACCTGTTTCCATGAATCGGGCATGGGCGTTCTCCTTCTGCTGGCGCGGACGGCGTCTTCCTCTGTACATGGCTTGTACGTGTTCTCAGTCATACGCCGCCGTGCGGAGCGCGCACATGACTGAGGGGAGCCCCTGCGTGCACAACAATGCAACGCGGTGGGCTCCCCTCGGTCGGCGTTGCCGACGGCCCCCTCGTTGGCCTGTGTTGGCTGTTAGCCGAGGGAGCCGGAGATGGCTGGTGGTGTCACCGGATCACTTGGTGTCTTCGAACCATTCGCGCTCGGTGCCGTCCTTGAGCGTCACGTGTCCGGTTTCGCCGGCCATGTGCTTGACGCGGTGGGCGATCTCCTCGTGGCGGCCGTGCACCATGGGGCGCTGGACCGGGTTGCCGAGGTAGCCGCAGGTGCGCTTGGTCACATTGCACTTGTCGGGGTCGGAGTTGCCGCATTCGGGGCACTTGAAACCTTCGTCGGTGGGCTCGAAGTCGCCTTCGAAGCCGCAGACGAAGCAGTGGTCGATGGGCGTGTTGGTGCCGAGGTAGCCGATGCCGATGTTGTAGGCGTAGTCCCACACGGCTTCAAGGGCCTTGGGGTTCGGCTGCAGACAGGGGAACTCACAGTAGTTGATGAAGCCACCGGAGGCGAGGTAAGGGAAGTCCTTCTCGTAGGCGAGCTTCTCCATGGGGGTGGGCTGCAGCCACACCGGGTAGTGGAAGCTGTTGGTGTAGAAGTCGTGATCGGTCACGCCTTCGACCACGCCGAACTTCTCGCGGTCCATGCGGTTGAAGCGGTCGGTGAGGCTTTCGGCCGGGGTGGAGTACACGGAGTAGTGGTATCCCTCGGCGGCGCTCCACTGCTTGCACAGCTCGTTCATGCGGCGCACGATCGACAGGGCGAACTTCTTGCCGTCCTCATCCCAGTGGTGATCGGTCATCCAGTCCTTGCCGAAGAACACGGCGGTGGTCTCGTAGAGGCCGATGTAGCCGAGGGACACGGTGGCGCGACCGTCCTTGAACAGCTGATCGACCTTGTCGTTGGCGTTCAGGCGGCCGAAGGCACCGTAGCGGTAGAGCGTGGGGGCGTTGACCGGGGTGGCCTGCTTGCAGCGCATGATGCGGAACTGGAGCGCCTCGTGGGCGATCTCCATGCGCTGGTTGAACAGCTTCCAGAAGCGGTCGACGTCGCCGTGCGATTCGAGGGCGATGCGCGGCACGTTCACGGACACCACGCCGAGGTTCATGCGGCCGTCGGTGACGTCCTCGCCGGTCTTCGGGTCCTTCCATCCCTGCAGGAAGGAACGGCAGCCCATCGGGGCCTTGAAGGAGCCGGTGATCTTGACGATGTTCTCGTAGAACACCACGTCGGGGTACATGCGCTTGGTGGCGGACTCGAGGGCCAGCTGCTTGAGGTCGTAGTTCGGGTCGCCCGGGTCGGCGTTCACGCCGTGCTTGATGGTGAACACGAGCTTGGGGAAGATGGCGGTGTGACGGTCCTTGCCGAGGCCGCGGATGCGGTTGAGCAGGATCGCGCGCTGGATCTCGCGGGCGAACCAGGAGGTGCCGAGACCAAAGCCGACGGTGACGAACGGGGTCTGGCCGTTGGACACGCGGTTGGAGTTGATCTGGTACTCCATGGTCTGCATGGCGTCGTAGATGGCCTTGCGGGTCATGATCTTGGCGTAGATCTCGCGCAGCTGCTCGATCTCGGAGAGGTTCTCGTCGAACGGGGTGTCCTCGCCCAGCGGCTCGCGGTTCTCGAAGTGCAGCCACTTGGGCTCCTGGGCCTTGAGGCCCTTGACGACGTCCTCGGCCACGTTCAGCGGCATCTCGTCGGGCAGGATGGCCTCGGCCATGCGCAGGTTCTTCTCGTAGTCGCGCTTGGCGTAGCGTTCGAGCATCTCGTCGCAGCGGTTGACGGTCTGTCCGCCGTACTGGCAGCCGGCGATGTCCTTGATGATCTGCGTGATCTGCGTGGCGGCGGTGCCGATGGACTTCGGGGAGTCCATCATGGCGTTGCCCAGGGCGAAGCCGTGCTCGAGCATGTCGCCGAAGTCGGGCAGCGAGCAGTTGCTCATGGCGGTGAACGGCGAGTAGTCGGCGTCATGGAAGTGGATGTCGCCCTTCATGTGGGCGTTGGAGACCTGTTCGGGCAGCATGGAGAAGGCGGAGGCCTTGCTCACGGCACCGGCGAGCAGATCGCGCTGGGTGGCGTAGACGTTGGAGTCCTTGTTGGCGTTCTCACGCACCAGGGCCTCGTCCTTGTTGACCAGACGGCTCACAGCCTCGTTGATGTCGGTGGCCTTGGCGCGTTCGATGTCCTTGTTGAGGCGGTAGTTGGTGTAGGTGCGAGCCACATCGTACAGGTGCTCGCCGATGAGGGCGTGCTCGACCAAGTTCTGGATGTCCTCGATCTTGGCGGGGCCGGTGTAGCGGGTCTTCACCTCGGCCTCCACGCGGTCCGCGATGTCACGGATGATGCGCTCCTCTTCGGGGCCCACCTTCTTGTCAAGGTCGCCGAATGCAGCGGCCACGGCATTGATGATGTTGATCGGATCAAAATCCACGACCCTGCCGTCGCGCTTCTCCACGAGCACGGTTTCCTTCTGCGGACGAATCACCCCGGTCGTCTCCTGTTCCAGCACCTGTGCGCTCATCAGTCTCCTTCCGCCATGGTTCTCAGTGTGTCGGTTCAACGTTCTCCGTGGTCGTTATCGCCGGGACCACGCCAACCGGCCTATTGCACATTACAGCACTTCCACCACAATATCTAGTTGGGAACTGCAATGACAAACGCATATCTAGTGTTTTCGGCATCATGACGCGGAAAAGTGACGGCTCGGTAAACACCTGCCGGCGTGTCATGGCCGAGCATCGATTGTGCACGAATCTCCGGACAGAAATCGGGGCGACACGACACATGGTGAGGTATCTCACATCGTCCGCACGGGCACCGTCACAGGTCATTCACAGACACGCATGTCCCGCACGCGACGGAAAGTGAAGGGCATGACCAATACGCTTTTCCCGGACTCCCCCGGAGCCCAGAACGTGCAGCCGCAGCCGCTTGCACGTCTGGCGAGGGACACCACTCCGGACAATCCATGGCCGATCAGTCTGCTGAGCCGCAAATACCACGATGCCGTGGCCAAATGGCCGGGCACGTGGATCGAGGGGCAGATCTCGGAGATCAACACCCGTCGTGCGGGATCCGCCTATCTCACCGTGCGGGACAACACGGAGGACATCTCCCTGAGCGTGACCGGCTTCGGCCGTTTCGCGCAGATGGCCCGAGAATTCCGTCAGGGCGATCGTGTGGTGTTGCACGGCCGGCCGGACGTGTGGATGAAGCAGACCCGTCTGAGTTTCATGGGCGACGACATCCGCCGTGTGGGCAAGGGCGATCTGATGGCGCAGATCGAGGAGCTGCGCAAGCGACTCAAGGGCGAGGGATTGTTCGACGCGGACAGCAAGGTGCCGCTCCCCCAGTTCCCCAAGCGCATCGGCCTGGTGTGCGCCCCGCAGGCGCGTGCCGAGGGTGATGTGATCACCAACGCACGGTTGCGCTGGCCCACCATCGAGTTCACGGTCGTGCATGCGCATGTGCAGGGCCCCAGCTGCCCGCCGGACGTGATCGCCGCGATCCAGCGGCTCGATGCGGATCCGACCGTGGACGTGATCATCGTGGCCCGAGGCGGCGGCAGCTTCGAGGATCTCATGGGGTTCTCGGACGAGGGCGTGGTGCGCGCCACGGCCGCCTGCGTCACGCCGATCGTGTCGGCCATCGGCCACGAGGACGACTGGACGCTGATCGATCTGGCCGCCGATCTTCGTGCGTCCACGCCGACCGACGCCGCCAAGCGCGTGGTGCCGGATGTGAACGAGCAGCTGCAGATCGTGGATGAGGCGCGCCGCCGTATGCGCGATCGCATCCGCGCCCGTGTGGACAATGAGATGCGACTGATCGAGGGCTATGCGAACCGTCCGAGCCTTACACAGCCGCTGACGATGCTGGAACGTCCACAGCGGTTCGTGGACGACGCACGGCAGCGTCTGGATATCGGCATGCGTCGCATTGTGGACGACGCATCGCTGACCGTGGAGAAGCTGCACGCCTCGCTGACCGCGTTGAGTCCGCAGTCCACGCTCGACCGCGGCTATGCGGTGATCCAGAACGCCGATGGACATGTGGTGACCGACGCCGACGACGTGAGAACCGGCGACGAGATCGCGGTCACGCTGCGTCACGGTCTGATCCATGCCACCGCGCGATGACGGAACCGCACAATGACGGCGTCAGGCGACAGTCCGGCATTCCGCGACCAATGACATAGCGACAACGACGAATGCACGGCAGATGACTATGCGCGTTGTTTCACGAACCCGTGTGAAACGCCCCCGTGAAACAGATTCGTGGAACAACGAACGATAGCCGTGAAACAACACATACATCTATATAAGGAATAAGGAGCATGATCATGACCGATCAGAACACGACCGAACAGCAGCCGTCCACCCTACCCTCGCTGAGCGCCGAGGAGCTCGAGCGCATCAATGCGCTGAGCTACGAGCAGGCGCGCGACCAGCTCATCCAGGCCGTACAGGCGTTGGAGGCCGGAGGGCTCGATCTCGACGCATCCATGCGCCAGTGGCAGTTGGGCGAGGCGCTGGCCCGTCGCGCGCAGGCCCTGCTCGATGACGTGCGCGCCCAACTTGACGCCGCCCAGGCCAATCAGGCCAGCGCGGGTGCCACCGCCGGCACCCAGAGCAATCTGGAGCAGTAATCGGGCATCGGACGCATCAGGCACCAATCGATCCACCAATGGGCTTCGGCCACACGCCTCAAGGGCGATGCGACCGAAGCCCATTCTCGTATCGCCTTCCCATGCATGACATCGCGACCCGTCATGCCGTGCCTGTTAACCGCAACCGTACGCCACATGAGCACGGAACACTCCTCCCGGTGCTTGTTCAGCGTATGCGTACGTCGCATAAGCACCGGAGCTCTTCATCGGTGTCTGTCCGACGGACGCACGCGTCCGACAAGCACCGGAGCCTATCCTCCATGCTTGTTCGGCGTATGCGTACGTCGCATAAGCACCACGGCCTTTCCTCCGTGCTTATTCGGCATATGCATGTGCCCAACGAGCACGGAACGCCCCTCCCGGTGCTTGCTCGGCGCATGCGTGCGTCAAATAGGCACTCTCCCGATTGCCCACGGGTTGCGGATATACGAAAAATCCCCGAAGCCTTTCGGCTCCGGGGATCACCTCGGGGTGGCTAACGTGGCTCGAACACGCGACCTTCTGAACCACAATCAGATGCTCTACCAACTGAGCTATAGCCACCATGTCGTCTTCACTCAGCGAGCTGAATGAGCGCAACAGGTGATTACTATACACGATCCACAGCAGCTGTCCACTTCGGCGTGTCGCGCTACATCATCCGGTCTTGGAATCCGCCGAAATCCTTACCCTACAAGGCCTTGAAGGACCGAATGCCACGCATACCGGGCAACGCTCCTCACCCGCCACGCCTATCCATCCACCGCGCCACTCCACCCACCACGTCACCACGTCCCGAAGTCCCCGAACCCTCACTTCCCACGAGCATGGTCCGCGATAGCCTCCCTCTCCATGGCAACGAACCGCTCCACGGACGACCGCACCGAATACCGCTCCTGCGTATGAGCCGCATACCGACGCCCCCAAGCCGCGCATTCCCCGGGGTGCTCATACCACCAGTCGATGCGCGCGGCGAGCTCCTGCACATCTCGCGCGGGGAACAGGGATTCGTCGGTGAGCGCGAACTGTTGCGCGGCACTCAGATCGGATTGCGCGATCACGGGAGGCAGACCGCAGGCCATGGCTTCGATCACGCTCACCGATTCGAGATCGGCGATGGACGGGTGGACGAACAGGTCGGCCGATCGCAGCAGATCGGGCATGGTCGCGTTGTCGTGGAATCCGATGTCGGCCGGTCGGACAAGCTTGCGTCGAGCCTGCATCCGCAGGTAGCGTTTGAGCGGCCCCGTGCCGGCGATCACCAGTCGTATGTCGTCACGGTGACGACATACGACGAGCGCGCGGATCAGCGTCATGTGGTCTTTTTCGTGGGAGAGTCTGCCGGATGCCATCACGAGGAACGGCTTCCGCACGGTTTCGGGGTAGTCGGTCTTGCCGGTGAACCGCGGGGAGTATCCGTTGGAGATGACGTGCAGATGGGCCGTATACCCGTGGTCGCGCAGGAGTCGTGCCGTCATTTCGGTGGGTACGTGGATGTGGTCGACCTTGCCGTAGAGCCAGTGGCGGAACAGCCGGTAGATGAACGCCGACATGCCTGGGATGAGTTTGAGCGGCCCTGCCGAGTACATGATGTTCTCCGGCTGGATGTGGTATCCGGCGGTGACGGGGAGGCCCATGCGTTGGGCGACTGCCAGTGCACGGCGGCCGAATCGGAAGGGCATGTAGATGTGCACGACGTCGACGCCGTCGAAGGCGCGTCGGAACAGTGCATCGTCGGGTTTGGCGAACAGCATCTGCTGTTTGGCGGCCACCCAGGAGATCAACGGCACGCGGTTGATGCGGGCCTTGTATTCTGGGGCCCCGACGCCGACGAGGCGTACCGTGTGTCCCTGTCGTTCGAGTTCCTCGGCGAATTGCAACGCCGAATTGGAGGTGCCGTTGCCCCGGTTGCCGAATGTGTCGAGCACAAGCGCGATGGTCAGCGGATGCCGTGTCGACTGCCGGCGTTCGGCCGTGTTCATGTCGTCTTGACTGCTTGCCATTCCTCAACTGTAGAACCGCCCGAACGGATTACGGGGAAACACGGGGTCATTCCCCGTCAACGTTCGACAGAACTGATCGGTTTGTCGTGTTGCATCGGTGTGGCACGACGCCTGTATGAAACAATGGGGAATGTGCATGGCCCGATGCCGTCGCATGGATGCGACGACATTGCCATGGCCATGCGAGACTCGGAAGGGGGTCGATAATCATGGCTATTGGTGGATTCTTCGGAATTATCGTGGCGCTCGTCGTCCTAGCGCTGATCATCCTGCTGTTGATCGCCAGCCTGTACATCGTGCCGCAGCAGAAC
>NZ_JEOG01000034.1:0-18854 GCF_006408715.1 Bifidobacterium sp. UTCIF-39
ATTCCCCTCTCTTCATGACATGGTTATACCCAGACCGGCGTGCAGAGCCCGCACGGAGACCCCGCAGAGACCTGCGGGACCCACATTCGACCACATTCGTTGATTGTGCTGGACTTTTCGACACCTACGCCGATATCGTCGGCGGCATGAGAACGAACAGCAAACTCAACAGGCTCCTCAGCGAGGCGGAAGCCAACAGACTCTGCATCTGGAGCACCAGTGACACGCAACGCCGCATGCTGCATCGACGGGAAGCCGCCGGAGAACTCGTCCGCGTCGGAATACGGTGCTTCGCACGTGCGGAATACTGGCAACAGCTGCCGCACATCGAACAATTCCGACACCACATCCGCACACTGGCAAGGATCCATCCCCATTGGATCTTCGGCGGACCGACTGCGGCGGTCATGCACGGCATCTGTGATTCGATACGTCAGATGAAGGAAATACATAGAGTCATGCCGGCCAACGCCATGGTCCGCAGCAACCACATCATGAACAATCATTACATCCGATCCGACGAACACGTCATAGTGGACGACGTACGCGTGACCGCACTCGGCAGAACGATGTTCGACTGCGCTCGCTGGCTGACGTTTCCCGACGCGCTGCCAATAATCGAATCGGCATTGCGACAGCGAATCATCACACTGGACGAATTGCATCGCATATTCCGCAGCGAAGAGGGACGCAGTCGCCGACGCGCTCTGCATGCACTGCAGTACGCGTCCGGCAGGACCGAGAACGGCGGCGAGGCATACGCGTTGGCCGTAATGATCGAGGAGGGATTCACACCACCGCAGTTACAGGTGGCAATGCCATGCGTCAACGAAAACGGGAATCCTGATCGCGTCGATTTCTTCTGGCGGACGGGCGACGGGCGGTCCATCGTCGCCGAACTCGACGGGCGGATCAAATATCGCGACGAAACGATGTACCGCAACGGCAGTCTGCCCGACACGATCATCGCTGAGAAGGAACGGGAGGAACGTATTCGTATGACAGTGACCTCAATGGTGAGGTTCTCGTTCGTCGAGGCGTATCGACGGACCGATCTTGTACGGAAACTTGAGTGGGCGGGTGTACCCCGCGCCGTGGATTCCGTTTCCGCGGTCATCGTTTGACACGATTGGTAACGGAACCGTTGACCCCAACAGCCCGGCCGTCGATGATAAGAATGGCGGTGGCACAGGTCGGGGCAGATAAATACAAGTCAGGCACAAGTACGGATCCAGATTGGAAGTCGGGCCTTCAGGACACACCCCTCATCGCCGGAACGGGGCCGCCGGCCTATATGATTATTCCGCACGACCGGCACACCCCTCATCACATGGAACGGGGTGGACCGGAATCGGGCATTCGTCGTAGGGTTGGAATGTGACACAATCCCATGCTTCGAACATCAAGCCGATCACCGAACGCGACGCCAACGTGCTCTACCAGCACGGCACGCTCGCGCAACTCGTCCCCGGACTGCTGGAGGGCACCACCACGATCGGCGAGCTGCTCACCCACGGCGATACCGGCATCGGTACCGGTGAAGGGTTGGACGGCGAGCTGATCATCCTCGACGGCGTGGCCTATAAGGTAGGGCAAAGCGGCAAAGCGGAGATCGTACCCGACGATTTCACATTGCCGTTCGCCAGCGTGCATCGTGCCGCGTTCCAATACCAGTGCGAGCGGTCCGATATCGGCCTGGAGGAGCTCAACAAGAAGATCGTGGCGGCCAATGGCAGGGCGAACACGTTCTTCTCCGTGATTGTGCGCGGCACATTCAGTTTCATCAAGACGCGTGCCGTGATCAAGCAGCAGGCCCCCTACCCCACGTTGGAGCAGGTGGCCGATCAGCAGGCCATGTTCCTCGGGCACGATGTGAGGGGCACCATGCTCGGGTACTTTTCGCCGCTCATGTTCAATGGCGCGGCCGTAGCCGGCTTCCACGAGCATTTCCTGTCCGACGACCATTCGATCGGCGGTCATGTGCTTGATGCCGTGCTCGAGCGCGGTGAAATCCTCAGTCAGGTGTTCGATACGCTGGTGCAGCATCTGCCGGTGGATGATCCGGATTATCGCAGCCATGATTTTTCGAACGATCCGATCGCCGCGGCACTGGCCAAGGCCGAACGGGAACCGCGGCGCGAGGATGTGAATTAGGCGTTCCCAGCAGTCCCGGCACGGTTGACACGACGATATTCCGACGGCGTCATGCCGGTTTCCTGCAGGAATCGACGGTTGAAATTCGACAGATTCGTATATCCACATTGTATGGGGATGGCCGCGATCGGATCGTTGCCGGCAACCAGAAGACGACATCATACGGTTTTCTAACGGCAGAGATATGTTCCATGCTAGCTGCATAACCACGACGGCACTGATACTTTTTGCATGATGATTGCAGAAACATGTTTCACGTGAAACAGTTCAGTAAGCGTGTTTTTCGACGCCTCAGACCACACCGTCGATGACGCAAATAGATCGACGTCCCGCCCCTGTTTCAACAGAGCAGGGATAACGGGACGTCGTATTCAGTGAAACCAGGCGATCAACCATCGCGCAGGACCACAACAATGCCATGACAAAGTCACGACAAGGTCATCGCCTTACATGGTCTTCGTCAGCGCGACGAGCGCAATGCCGACGACCACGAATACCAGACCGACGGATATGGAAATCTTCTCCTTGCGCGTCTTGCGTTCATGCAGGAACACCATGCCGCCGATCGTGGAGATGATGAGTCCCATCTGCGACATCGGGAAGCTGATGGCCACACCGAGTCGACTGTTGGAGATCATGAGGATGAGATTGCCGATGGCCCACAGCACACCTGGAATCACGAGTAGAAGGGTCCGCTTGGAGCGCTTGCCCGGCTCGCGGATGCCGATGGCAAGACCACCGACGAACATACCCACCGCCTGCGGGAGCATCGCGTCGAACGAATTGATCGAAAACAGCTGGATGACCGCGACATAGGCGATGAAGCCCAACGAGGATATGGTGATGACCGTCAGTCCGGTGATCATATTGTTCGCACGGCTATCGTCGCTGACAGTGCCGTCGGCACCACGCCGTTCCACATATGACGTGAACACCACACCGACGATGAACAGTGCGATCGCGATGAATCCAACTGTCTTCGCCTCAGCGGACGCCCAGTCGCCGAGGAAGAGCACGCCAACAAGACTGGTGCCGATCAGCTGCTCGCCGGTGGAGATCGGCATGGTGCTGGACACACCGATCTCCTTGAATCCGCAGATCTGCCCGTAGTTGCCGATGGACCAGAAAATGCCCGACAGGAAGCTGATCAGCACTGTGAGCGGTGTGTAATGGTGCGGCACAAAGGGAAAGGCCGCCAGAGCGAATGCGAGACATCCGATGGTGACGCCAAATGTCTGATGTCGTGACGTTCCGCCGATCACCGGCAGAATCAGCGCGTAGATGCCCCATACCAACGAGGGCGTTGCGGCCAGAGCAAGATCCATGGTTCGGTTCCCATTCCCTGATTTTGATCGTTCCAATAATGCTTCAGGACGATTATAGAACCAGCACTGCATACGTTTGCAGACTGGTGAGAACAGTATCCGGCATATGGTCGTTCCGCACACGACACGCAACACACGACGCGCAGCCCACGACGACACACGACACATGACACACGAAAAGCAAAAAAGTCTCTTGGAATCATTGATTCCAAGAGACCTTCAATGATGCGAATGCTGCTTGAACGCTGACTGTTCAGCCGAGGACTTCTTCGGCGGTCAGCTTCAATCAGCCGCGTCAACAGCCTCTTTCACGCCGAAGGATCGCTCGGCGTGGAAGGCTGGGACTCAGTCGCGCTGGGAGGCTTCCTCGACGGCCCTGAGACCTTCGCGCTCAACGCGCTTGGCGTGGCCCTCGGCCTGGGAGACGCCATAGTAGGCGGCGATGGCGATGTCCTTCATGTCCTCGATCATCGGGATGCGCGGGTTGGCCGGGGTGCACTGGTCCTCGTAGGCGCGCATGCCGATCTGCTCGAGCACGCTCCAGAAGTACTCTTCGTCAACGCCGGCCGCCTTGAAGGAACGATCCATGCCCAGCTTGTTGTCGCGGTAGTCCTCGACGGCGCGGGCCAGGTTCTCGACGCCCTCCTCCGGAGTGCGGCCAGGATCGATGCCAAGGTTCTTGGCGATCTCCTGATAGCGCTGCGGAGCCACGTACTTGTTGTACTTCGGCCAGCTGGTCGGCTCGTCCGGGATCTGGCCGTTGTAGCGGATCACGTACGGCAGCAGGATGGAGTTGGTGCGACCGTGGGCGATGTGGCACAGCGCGCCGATGGTGTGCGCCATACCGTGGCACATACCGAGGAACGCGGAGCCGAACGCCATGCCGGCCATGGTGGCGGCGTTGTGCATCTTCTCCTGGGCCAGCGGGTTGGACGCACCTTCCTTCACGGAGGTCTCCAGGTTGTCCCAGATCAGCTTGGCGGCGTGCAGGGCCATGCCGTCGGTGAAGTCGTTGGCGTACACGGAGACGTAGGCCTCGAAGGAGTGGGTCAGGGCGTCGAAGCCGGAATCGGAGGCCAGCTTGCGCGGCTGGGTGCGGGCGAGCACCGGATCGACGATGGCCACGGACGGAGTCAGCGCGTAATCGGTGATCGGGTACTTGTAGCCGGTCTTGTGATCGGTGATCACAGCGAACGGCGTGACCTCGGAGCCAGTTCCGGAGGAGGTCGGGATGCACACCAGACGGGCCTTCTTGCCAAGCTCGGGCAGCTTGAATGCGCGCTTACGGATATCGAAGAACTTCTCGCGGATATCGGAGAACTCGATTTCCGGGTGCTCGTACAGCAGCCACATGATCTTGGCGGCATCCATCGGGGAACCACCGCCGATGGCGATGATGGTGTCGGGCTGGAACTCGTCACGCATCATGGCGGCACCACGCTCGACGGTGTCGACGGAGGGCTCCGGCTCGACGTAGTCGATGATGCGGTAATCGACGTGGTTCGGACGCAGACGCAGCTGCTGGATGGCCTTCTCCACCACGCCGAGGTCGAGCATGACCTTGTCGCAGACGATGACGACGCGGTTCACGTCGCCCATGTCGCGCAGGTACTTGATCGCATTCGGCTCGAAGTAGGTCTTGGCCGGGATCTTGAACCACTGCATGTTGTTGTTCCTCCGAGCGACACGCTTGATGTTGATGAGGTTGACGGCCTGGACGTTGCCGGAGACGGAGTTGCCGCCGTAGGAGCCGCAGCCGAGGGTCAGCGACGGGGCGATGGCGTTGTAGATGTCGCCGATGCCACCGAGGGAGCTCGGGGAGTTCCAGATGATGCGGCAGGCGTGCATGCGGTTGCCGTACTCGTTGACCAGATCCTGATCGTTGGTGTGGATCGCCGCAGTGTGGCCTGCGCCGTGCTGCAGCATCTTCTCGCACATCTCGAAGGCGTCTTCCTTGTTGTCGGAACGCAGGAAGGCCTGGACCGGAGCGAGCTTCTCCATGGTCAGCGGCTCCATCTCGCCGACTTCCTTGCACTCGGCGGCGAGGATGGTGGCGTCCTCCGGGATCTCGAATCCGGCGGCGTGGGCGATGAACTGCGGAGACTTGCCCGGGACCACGGAGTTGAGCTTGGTCTTCTGGCCCTCGTACTCGTAGGCGGTGACGCCGAACATGTACTTCTCCAGCTTGGCCTTCTCCTCGGCGTTGACGAAGTAGGCCTTGCGGCGCTTCATCTCGGCGAGCAGCGGCTCGTACACGGACTTGTCGGCGATCACGGCCTGCTCGGTGGCGCAGATCATGCCGTAGTCGAAGTGCTTGGACAGCACCAGATCGTTGGCGGTGCGCACGATGTCGGCATCCGGTGCCACGTAGGCGGGAGCGTTGCCGGCACCCACGCCGAGGGCGGGCTTGCCGGAGGTGTAGGCTGCCTTGACCATGCCGGGACCACCGGTGGCGAGGATGGTGGCGATGCCGGGGTGCTTCATAAGCGCGCCGGTCGCGTCGATGGACGGGTGCTCGATCCACTGGATGCAGTCCTCGGGGGCGCCGGCCGCGATGGCGGCGTCACGCACGATGCGGGCGGCTTCCACGGAGCTCTTCTGTGCGCCGGGGTGGAAACCGAAGACGATCGGGCAGCGGGTCTTCAGCGCGATGAGGGACTTGAAGATGGCGGTGGAGGTGGGGTTGGTGACCGGGGTGACGCCGGCAACCACGCCGACGGGCTCGGCGATCTCGGTGATGCCTTCGACGTCGTCCTCGCGAATGATGCCGACGGTGCGCTGGCGGGCGAGGTGGTTGGTGACGTGCTCACAGGCGAAGATGTTCTTGGTGGCCTTGTCTTCCACCAGACCACGGCCGGTCTCCTCAACCGCCAGCTTGGCAAGCACGAGGTGCTTGTTCAGCGCTGCGATGGAGGCCTTGGCCACGATGCGGTCAACCTGCTTCTGGTCGAGCTGCTCGAATTTGTCGAGAGCGACCAGCGCCTTCTTGACAAGGGTGTCGACCTCCTGCTCGGCAGGGGTCATGTCAGAGACCTGGGATGCGACGGGAGCGGCTTCCGCCTTCTTGGATGCGACCACGTGTCCTCCTTGATCGGGTATCCAAAACTTCATGCTTGATGCAGGCACGCGGCCGGATCAATGGCCGGGTGCGATGTGTGTACCGACCCGAAAAAGGGCGCAAAAAACTACAAAACTGATGTTCGTTTTGCGGACGTTTTCGGATTACATCACAACCGAAGATGTGATGTACCTCACGATAACATCTCCGATCACAACACGCCAACCAGAACGGCAAAGTTTTACAAAAGTATTTTCAAAAAGTGATGCAGTCACCATGACCATTACATAAAATCGTCGAAATTTCAACGATTTAAAACCAACAATCCGCTATCGCCCGTAGGACATTCAACAACTGACACCCGCGTGTCGTCCCGTAATCCCGTATCGTGATCGAAACGAGGATAATTGAAGTATGGAAAAGACATCTTTGCATCGGTATGCCACACGACCAGGCATGTTCCTTACGGATGAGGGAGGAGCAGACGCCGTGGTCTGGTCCGACACCGCCGACCAGGTGTGGCTCAGCGTGATCGAGTCCCTGGATCAGCCGAGTGACTTCTACGACGTCGCCACCGAACTGCCCAAGAATTCGACCATGCCGTTCCACGAACAGATCCGACAGTTCCCCGTCTGCTCACGCATCCTCGAAAAACAGTACTGCCGTGAAACACTCTTCCGTATGAAGGGCCCCAACTACGGCATGTGGTACGTGCATCTGCCTAAAGCACGACCCGGTATGCGATACGGATATCGCGCGGACGGCACCTGGGCCCCCAAGCGCGGCGTGCAGTTCAACCCCTACAAGTTCCTGCTCGACCCCTACGCCAAAGGCATCGAAGGAAGCCTTGACATCGGCCCCGAAATCTTCCCCTACAAATGCACCGTGACCAACGGCCACGTCGACGGCGCCTACGACGGCGCGATGAGCACGCTCGACTCGCTCGGCCATATGCCCTACTCCGTGGTCATCGACGACCGCGACATCCACAAGCACGAGGGCGATCCCGAGCATCCGCACGTGCCGTGGAGCAAAACCGTGGTCTACGAATTGCACGTCAAGGGCTTCACCAAGAACGCCCCCTGGCTGGACAAGGAACTGCGCGGCACCTACGCCGGACTCGCCCACCCCACCACCATCGCCTATCTGCAGAACCTCGGCATCACCTCGGTGGAACTGCTGCCCATCTTCGCCAAGCAGACCGAGATCGGGCTCGCCGAACGCGGGGTCGTCAACTACTGGGGATACTCAACGCTCGGCTACTTCTCGCCGGAACCGTCGTACGCCACCGAGACCGCACAACGCAAAGGTGCCGCGGCCGTACGCCAGGAGGTCATCGACATGGTCCGTGCGCTGCACGCCGGCGGCATCGAGGTCATTCTCGACGTGGTGTACAACCACACATGCGAGGGCGCGTTGGACGGCCCATCCCTCAGCTGGCGCGGACTGGACGCCGTCAGCTACTACTGCCGCAGAGGCGACAACCCGGGCATGCTCGTCGATACCACCGGCTGCGGCAACACGCTCGACTTCACCAACACCCGCGTGATCAACTATGCGGTGGATTCACTGCGCTACTGGGCCAAGCGCATCGGCGTGGACGGATTCCGATTCGACCTCGGCGCCTCGCTGGCACGACTCGAAGGCACGTTCAGTCGCCATCATCCCTTCCTGTACGCACTGCGCAGCGACCCGATCCTCGGCAATCTCAAGATGATCATGGAGCCGTGGGACATTGGCGAGGGCGGCTGGAGAACCGGACAGTTCGGCGTACCGTTCGCCGAATGGAACGATCATTTCCGCGATTCCACCCGCCGGTTCTGGCTCACCGACGTCGACAGCCTCTCCCGCGGGCACAGCAACAGCATCGGCATGCAGGAGATGGCCACGCGACTGTGCGGCTCCGCCGATCTCTTCGCCACCGAGCCCGGGCGCGGCGCGATCGCATCGATCAACTTCGTCTCCTGCCACGACGGATTCACCGTCACCGATCTCACCCGATACTCGACCAAGCACAACGAGGCGAACGGCGAGGACAACCGCGACGGTTCCAACGTGAACCATTCCGTGAACTTCGGCGTGGAAGGCCCCAGCGACGATCCTGAAATCGATGCCAAACGAGAGCGCGCGGCCATGAACATGATCGCCACCGTGCTGATGAGTCTGGGAACGCCCATGCTGCTTGCCGGCGACGAATTCCGCAACACCCAGTACGGCAACAACAACGCCTACTGTCAAGACAGCAACATCGGCTGGCTCGACTGGGATTGGCTGTATTCCACCAAGCGCACCCCACAGCTCAAACGCCTTGAGCTCACACACGACCTGATCGCGCTCCGCAAATCCATCGATCAGTACCATCACGAGGAGTTCTTCACCAGACTTTCCATGCTCGGTCTGCCCAAACCGTCAAGTCATGTGAAATGGTTCCTGCCCGACGGCACCACACCGATGGAACACGACTGGTTCAATAATGCGCAACGCAGCTTCACCATGCGTCTGGTCTCCGATGAAGTGCCGGACGTGGCCATCGTGGTCAACGGCATCGACGAAGAAACCGAATTCACACTGCCGCCGGACTGCGAGTGGCGCATGATGTGGAGTTCCGGAGAAGTGGATGGAACGTCACCGATCCATCTCAGCGAGAACGATGGCGTCGACGAGGCGTTCGATCAGTACTCGGCCCGTGCGCGCAAGGCGACGAACGAGGAGAACGACATCGTCACATGGACACAGACCGTGCCTACAGGAAGCATCCAGAGGTTGGTGCAGCAACGCAACAAGCCAGCGGATGGAGGCCATGACCAGTTCGATCAGAGCGATCAACAGGGACGAGATCACGATATCAACGAACGGATGCGCGAAACCGGACGACAGTCGCAGCGTACGACCGGCAATGAATCGTATAGCGACAGCACGGGCAACGGCAACAGCACGGGCGACGATCAGCGCGAGAATGATCCTTGGCTGGTCACCGGATTATCGATCAGCATGTTCCAGCAGATCGGCAATGGCAATCGGGAAATCATCAGCTGGTCTCGAAGCAGATTCGACTGACGACCGACCGCGACCTTAAACGTCGCAATCACCAGTAACGCAAATACAGAAAACCCCTGTACTCCATACGGAATACAGGGGTTTTCCATTGCTGTGCGCCATGCGACCACACCAGTGCGGCCACACAGGCAATTCCGCAAGCTTTAGCGCTTGGAGAACTGCGGGGCGCGACGAGCCTTGTGCAGACCGGCCTTCTTGCGTTCCACCGCACGGGCGTCACGGGTCAAGAAGCCAGCCTTCTTCAGAGCGGCGCGGTTGGCGTCGCGATCGATGGCGTTCAGAGCGCGAGCCACGCCGAGGCGGATGGCGCCGGCCTGACCGGTGATGCCACCACCGTCAACGAGGACGATCACGTCGAACTTGCCCTCGAGCTTCAGCAGCACGATCGGAGAGTTCACCTCACGCTGCTGGATCTTGCCGGGGAAGTGCTCTTCCAGCGTGCGACCGTTGATGGTCCACTTGCCGGTGCCGGGAACCAGACGCACGCGGGCGACGGCTTCCTTACGACGGCCGGTGCCGTAGCCCGGAGCGATCGTAGAAGTGCCGGTGCCAGCACCAGCGTTGGTCTCGGAAGTGTACTCAGTGAGCTCCGTCTCGGTCTCCTGGACCGCGGAAGTGTTTTCAGCCATAATCGGTTACTCCTTCTTTCGGTCCTAGATCACTTAGCCTGCTGAGAGATCTGGGAGATCTCGTACTGGACGGGCTGCTGGCCGGCGTGCGGGTGCTCCGGGCCGGTGTAGATGCGCAGACGATCGAGCTGCACCTTGGCGAGGCGGTTCTTCGGGAGCATACCCTTGACCGCGGCCTTGATCATGCGAGCCGGATCCTTCTCGAGCAGCTCACCGTAGGAATCGGAGCGCAGGCCACCCGGGAAACCGGAGTGCATGTACAGGTTCTTGCCCAGCTTGTTGCCGGACAGGGCGATCTTCTCGGCGTTGACGATGACAACGAAGTTGCCGCCGTCGGCGTGAGGAGCATACGTCGGCTTGTTCTTGCCGCGCAGCAGGTTGGCGACGGTGGTCGCGAGACGGCCGAGCACCACGTCAGTGGCGTCGATGACGTACCACTCGTGAGTCAGATCGTTAGCCTTCGGAGTGAAAGTTTTCACGATATACCTTTTCTGTCTATTGTGTTCCGGGCAATCGTGGACTGGTCAGATCCGTCATGCCTCATTATCCGTGGGCTCCCTGAAAGTCCTAATGGCGAGTGGGACAGCGCTTTGAAGGACCCCTGGGAAACACAACAATCAATTAGCATACCGCGTTTTTCGAGTTCGTCAAAATCGTATTGACCTCACGACACGCCGGTGATTTCGGTGTAAAGCCGCTCCAGACGGGACTGTCTGACTGCCTTGTCGAGTTCGCATTCCCACACCACGATCACCCGCCACCCCATGGCCTCGAGTTCGGCGTGCTGACGTCGGTCGCGTTCACGATTTCGGGTGAGCTTGGCGGTCCAGAACTCCACGTTCGATTTGGGCATCGTATGTTTGGAACAACCGTCATGCATATGCCAGAAACAGCCGTTGACGAACACGACGGTATGCCATTTTGGCAGTACGACATCCGGATGACCGGGATATCGTCGATCGTTCTTGCGGAATCGCAGGCCGCGGGAGAACAGATATCGGCGGACCATCACCTCGATCGAGGTGTCCTTGCCGCGGATGTGCGACATCGTATAGCTGCGGGTGCCGCGTTCGTATTTCTCGGTTCCGCCCCGTACGGACGAAGGCGGTGCCCCGGCCTTCGCGGCCTTGCGGGTCACCGCCTTCGTCGATCGAACAGGACGATTGGGCGCGGAGCTCACTTCTCGCCGCGCATCACAGCCGCAAGGGACTGCACACGCGCGTTGGAGAACAGATCCTCCACGCTCACCACATGACCGTCGCCATCGGCAAGCGGGATACGCCAGTTCGGGTATTCGTTGTTCGTGCCAGGCTGGTTCTGTGTGCGCTTCTCCCCCACGCCGTCCGTGACGGTGGCGCACAGCAGCTTCGACGGGGATGCACACAGGGCGCGATGCATGCCTTCGATCAGGTCCTGCTCGTGCTCGGCCTCGTTGTTCAGCCATCCACGCTTGATAAAGCCACCATCGGCGAGCATGGAGAGCAAGGCGTCGTGCTCGCGCTTGGCATCGGCCATGAACTCCTCTTCGCTGCCGGCGAGCAGATGGAGCTGATTGCGCAGCTTCACGTGCTCGTAGGTGAGGTAGCCGGCGGTCGGCGGGATGTCGTGCGTGGTCACCGAGGCGAGGGTAAGCGGACGCCAGTCCTGCGGACGACGGAACTTGCCGTCACGCTGCTCGAACCATTCGATGGCGCAACCCAGCAGACCGTGCTCGGCCAGCGAATGCGCCATATACTCGGGCACCACGCCAAGATCCTCACCTACCACGACGCCATGCGCACGCGTGGCTTCAAGGGCCAGAATACCCAGCATGACCGCGGAGTCGTAGTACACGTAGGTGCCCTGCTTGGCGCTACGGCCTTCGGGGATCCACCACAGGCGGAACAGACCGATGGCATGGTCAATGCGCACGCCACCGGCATGGGCGAACATGCCGGCCACGATATCGCGATAGGCCTTGTAGCCGGTGGCTGCCAGATAGTTCGGGTTAAGCGGCGGCTGGCTCCAGTTCTGTCCCTGCTGGTTGTAGAAGTCCGGCGGCGCGCCCACGGTGGCACCATACGCGAATCGCTCCGGATTCCACCACACGTCGGAACCGTACGGGTGCACGCCAACGGCCATGTCGCTCATCAGGCCGATCGTCATATTCGCATCGTAGGCGGTCTGCTGTGCATCGGCCAGCTGCTCATCCGCGATCCACTCCAGCCAGCGGTAGAAGTCCAGCGTATCGGGGTACTGGCTACGCAGCTGGGCGACCTCGTCCGAGTTCCGGTTGAAGCTCTTGATCCACGATCCGGGCTCGCCGGTGGGCGCGCCCCACTTGTCGTAGGCCAGACACCAGGTGGCGTATCCTTCAAGATCCTCGCCGGCCTTGGCCTTGTATGCATCGAACTCCTGCTGACGCTCCGGAGTGCGACCGGCCTTGAAAATCGTCCACAGTGCCGGCATCTTGGCGTTCCACATGGCGTCGCGGTCGATCTTATCGGCGTTCTGGTTCAGCTCCGCAACGGTCTCGTGCAGACGGTCGATCTCGGCCTTGGCCTCGTTGGACAGTTCCGCGTATTCGGGCACGCTCTGCGGGTTGATGTATGTGAAATTGACGAACCTGCGCGAGATCGGCAGATACGGGGACGGCGTCAGCGGCGTGCACGGCTCGCCGGCATGCACCGGGTTGATGAGCATGAAGTCGGCACCGGTCTTCTCCTTGGAGTCACGCAGCATGGTCTTGAGGTCGGCGAAATCACCCACACCCCACGAATTGCGCGAGCGCACGGAATAGAACTGCGCCATCCAGCCCCACAGGTGGCCGGTCTTCATCGGATCAAGCAGTTCGATCTTCGCCGGGGCGCTGATCAGCGTGGACTCCTCGGTACGGTCGCCCACCGTGACGGTCAGCGTGTGGTAGCCGAGCGGCACATCGGCCGGGATCACCAGCGCGGAATTGACGATGAACCGATCGCCGACCGGCTGGGCTATGGCACCGTCGCCTGCCACACATTTGATCGGTTCGGGATATTCGGTGCCGTCCTCGAGCACGAGTTTGGCCGACGGCACGTCGAACACTTCGTTGTTGACCTTGACTCGGTTTTCCTGACCCGCGATGTGCAGCAACGTTGCCGGCACAAGACGGCTGTAACGCTCGGCGCTGGCCTTGCGCAGGGAGTCGAGGACGGCCTCGTTGGTCGAGGCGTCAACACCAAGACTTCGCAGCACATCGACCAGGACGTCATCGTCAATCTCGACGTATTCACCTTGCTGGCCGACGTAGAACGTGGCCACACCCTTCATCTTCGCCAACTGAATCAGCGGGCGCGACAGGCGTTCTTGGGATTCTTCTCGCTGTTCCATAGTTTCAGCTTAACCCCGAAATCGCGGTTACATCGTTTGACATTCCGTTTTTACCCGTTGGATACGGGTTTTTTACCGTCCATTGTCGTTGTTGGCGTTTCGTCGTTCCACGGCGTGCCGAACCTCTTCGGAGGGATCATCAGCCAGACGGGCGAGCGTGTCGGCGCCGGTGTTGGGATTCAGCGCCACCGCCCGACGGATCATCGACGTGAGCACGGCCGGGCCGGACATGTCATCATCCACGCCGAAGCGAGAAAGATAGTCGAGAATATCAGCGCCGTTGCGCGTGTCTTCGGCACCTTCCATACGCATCTTCCACGACGTGTTCGGATTGCGTAGCGCCACATCGCGGATCTCGTCGACGTCGTCCTTGGTCAGGCGGCCCACCAGCCAGTTCTTGTCGGCCTTGTTTCTGGCCACCGCCTCACGCACGGACGGATCGGGATCCACGCTGAGTTTGACGAGGACGTTCGGGAACGGCATGGTCTCGGCGAGGAACACACGATCCGCCACATCGGTGTGCAGATTGCCGGCAACAGCCTCAAGCAGTGCGGTGGCGCGGGAGAACGCGGCGGCATCGCCACGGTCGGGCAGTGGACGACGAGCGAACTCGCCCAGTTCGGCCGGATCGTCGGAATGACGAAGCCGTTCGTAAGTGACGGTAAGCGGCTCGTGTTCGGCGGCGTCATGAGCGTCCTGTGCCGACGTGTCCTGTGCGGACGTGTCAGGTACGGACGCATCAGACGCGGACGTGTCAGGGGCGGAAGCGCTCTGCTCGGGCTGTACTGGCTGCGGGGTTTCTTCGGTCATGGGCATCCAGCTTAGCCGCGGTCCGCGATGGGACAGTTGAAACTGCCGCGACGCTCCACCAGCACGGTGGCGTTGAACGTCTCCACCACGCGTGATTCGAATTCCCCGGCCGACGGCTGCGGCACGGAGACCATCATGGTCACGCAATCGGTGAATTCCTCGTCATCCACCGTTCCGTCCAACTGCGCGACGATCTGACGCATCATGGCCAACTGCGGATACTCCACCACGGTCTCGTACTGTGTGCACGGAATGATGTTCGCCCCCTGCGCGGCCTTCACCGCCAGCGATGCCGCCGACGAATACGCGCGGATCAGACCGCCGGAACCCAGCAGGATGCCGCCGAAATATCGGGTCACGCACACCACGCAGTCGGTCAGACCGCCCTGACGCAGCACGTCAAGAATCGGCTTGCCTGCGGTACCGCTCGGCTCGCCGTCATCACTCATCCGCTCCCCCAGACGGCCGTCGGAACCGCCCCACATGGCGGCGAACGCCACGTGACGCGCCTTGGGATGCTGGTCACGGATCGTCTGCACGAACGACAACGCCTCGTCCTGCGAATCGATGTGGCAGGCGTCGCCGATGAATTCGGATTTCTTCTCCACCAGCGAGTCGTGTGCCGGCGAATCGGGAGTATTGAGAATCGTGCGCATAGTGATGACTTTCGTTGGGGCAGATTGACGGACATCCTGAGCGGTGGATGTCGTAGGTGATGGCGTTCTGAGTGACGGTGTTCTGAGTGATGGATGCCGTGAGTATGTGAGTGACGGATTCGTGGGAGCGCTGGCTGTACGGCGTCCTCGATCGCGTACGACACAAGAGTAACGAATCGCGGGATTCTGGACTCTTAGTCGTTTAGACGATTGACGTTTAGACGATTAGACGATGTTGTACGATCCTCCGTCAAGGAATGCGACAACGGATCGGATGTTCTGATCGACGATGCCGGCGAGCGCCTTGTCGCTGCGCCACGCCACATGCGGGGTGAGTACGGTGTTGGGGCAGTCGCGCAGGGGTGCGTCGTCGGGCAGCGGTTCTGGGTCGAATACGTCGAGGCCGGCGAAGATATCGCCGTTGTTGAGTCGTCGTTCGAGTGCGCCCTGTTCGACGAGTTCGGCGCGGGCGGTGTTGAGGAAGATGGCACCTGGATGCAGCATGTCGAGGTGACGGGCGGTGATGATGCCGCGCGTGGAGTCGTTGAGTGCCAGATGCGGACTGACCACGTCGGCCTTGGCGAAGACGTCATCGATGCTGTCCGCCCGTTCGGCACCGAGTCGGTCAAGCGTTTCGGTGTCGGGGTGGCGCGCCCAGACGATCAGTTTCATACCAAGGCCGTGGGCGAGTTCGGCCACACGATGACCGATGCCGCCGAACCCGACGATTCCCATGGTCATGCCACCGATTTCGGTGATGTCGGAGCCAGGCCATCCCTGAGCTCGGGTGCGCACGTCGAGCCGTCCCGCCTTGTGGGTGATTTCGAACAGCAGCGCGATGGTGTGTTCGGCCACGGCGTTGTCGCCGTAATGTACGGCATTGCAGACCATGATGTCGAGATCGTGGGCATGGTTGACGTCGACGAAATTGGCGACGCCCGTGCCTCCGAAGGTGAGGCAACGCAACGTCGGTGCCAGCGCATCAAGCATGGCGTTGTTGAAATGAATGCCGGTGGTCATGGCAACGTTCGCATTCTCAAGACGGGCCATGATCTCGTCGAGGTCAAGCGTCATATCGGTATGCATACGGACGCGGGCCTTGGTGGCGATGACGTCGAGACCGCGTTCAAGGTAGGGGGCCATCGAGGGGAAACAGGCGGGGATCACCACCAGTGGTAGATCAGTATGCTCCATGTTCCGTTCGATGATCATTGGACCCCCTTTTCATGTGGCCGGTAACCGTTGTCAGTCTATCCACCAGGGTGTCCGATCGTTAACTGTTCGAGTGGATGGATGCGGTGGGATTGCGATGAGACGGCAACGAGACGGACGCCGGAGATGCATGTTCACGAATTGGGGTGCGCATATTAGTTGGGATGCGCTCACGAATTGGGTGGCATACCGGGGATGTCATGAACCACGTTGCGATCACGGTACCGTACGCGTGATGTCGTGATTTCGGGTATCATGCCAAACGGCTTTTCACAACTGAACGACACGCCCACGGAATGCCGTTTTTGAGAAATGTCCATGACGCAGGAAAAAACGGCATGTTCATTTCACTCAACAATGTGAGCAATAACATCCGCATGGTGACGGCAAACCCATTCGAACTCACAATGTGAGACTTCGTTCACTTATGTTCTGTTGGCGCGATACGCCGACTACCCACCCCTGTCCTCCCATCACAACGTCCACATAGCGGCACAAAAAAGCGATATTGTGAGATGCGGAGATGGCGGACAACGGCGTACCTCCATCCCCGCTCACTTGTTGATCGGGGTCGGTTCACGCCAACGTCGTCATATGCGCTGCTATATCGGCAACCAAACGACCGATTTCCCAGCCGCGCGCGTCCAAGGCATCTTCGACAATCAGCGGACGACCAATCCTTGAAATCCAGCTCCCCGTCGTATCCAGCTTCCAACCACGTCAATCGTCGAATATGTCAGGTCGGAGGATTCCTCAGTCATATAGACATGCCGAATTTCGCAAAATCCACAACCCGTGATACAGTATTGATCTGTTGCGCTCAGGCGAGCGCGACGGAGTGATGCCTGAGTGGCCGAAAGGGGCACCCTGCTAAGGTGTTAACTGCGCAAGCGGTTCGGGGGTTCGAATCCCCCTCACTCCGCCATCAAGGGATTCGCGGTTGCTTGCGGATCCCTTTTTTCATGCCATTTCGGCAGTATTCCGGCTTATAGGCCAAAATGTGTGTCTGGTGGTCTAGTCGTTGGATGGCCAGTCGACCCGGGTGCGGAACTCGTTCCAGTCGATGCCGGTGCCGTAGCATGGGGATGCCGAACGTCTCGTATCGGCCCTGCGGGCAGCGATATCAATAACCGCAAAGTGAGCCTTGCTGATGCCGCGTGGCAGAGAATGGGATTCGGAGGCGAAAATGCATTGCGTGCCATTTGGGTTGGCAGAGAATGCTGTACATAGTGATATTTACATTCCCTGCCACGGAAAATAGCGGGAATATCGACGATTCATAGTGAAATCGGTCGGAAGCAGCTACAATCTGGCACGAAAATACGCTTTACGTATCACGATTCCGTGGCAGAGAACGCATGATCACAGCAGATATTCATTCCGTGCCACGACGATCTGGCACACTACGCCGATTCCAACGGAAAACACATTCCATACCACGCTTCCTTGGCAGAGAATGGGAACTCGCACGCCACAGCAATTCCCTGCCACAAGGCCTGGCAGAGAACACAAATCCAAGCCCCACACCCATTCCCTGCCACGAGAATTAGCGGGGCGGAACGACAATCGGGACGCTTCAGGGGGCGGTACAACAGCGTCTCCCGTCTGCCCGGAAACCGCCCACACGCTCACACGGCCCACTTCCAATCGAACACACACTTCCAATTGAATATACACATCCCTCGCACACATCACATGCACGCCACCAAGCAGTAACCGTCGCCCCCCCCCAACCGTCTCTCACACTCGTCGAAACATACCACCGGAGTAACTCACGCACCTTCCCTTCCCTCACAACCATCCTTTGCACTCAATGGGAGTGTCTCGGGGACTGTCTCTTTAAGTGTGTAGGGAGTGTCTCGATAAGTGTGTAACTGGTCTTGGTCGCATGCGTGCGTCGGATACGCACTGAATCGGGTTTCCCACTGCGGGTTCGTCCCGGATGTCCGTCGGATACGCAGTGAAGCACGCCCCTCGGTGCGGGTTTGTCGTATATGGATGCCGAACCCGCACTGAAGCGTGTCCCCTAGTGCGGGTTCGTCACAAACGTGCGTCGAACAAGCACTGAAGCGTGTTCCTGGCTGCGGGTTCGTCACAAACGTGCGTCGAACAAGCACCGAGCCGTGTCCCCGGTGCTTGTTCGACGTCTCTGTGCGTCATATGTGCATCGGGGCGTGCGTCCGATGCTTGTTCGTCACAAGCGCGCGTCGGATACGCACCGAGGCGGGAACCGTCTTTCTCCATGTCGTCGCCGCCGCTTCGATCGGCGCGGCTCTCAGCGGGAGCCCCTTTCCGCCGACCTCGCGACCGGCAGCCAAGACCGGTTACACAACTACCAAAACACTCCCCGCTCAATGAGCAACACCATCAGGAATCAGAGACTGTCTCTTTAGGTGTGAAATCTGGTCCTGATCGCCGGTGCGCAACAGAAGTGCCTGGGAGTGTCTCCGTTAGATGCGTAACTGGTCCTGACTACCGGTCCGCGAGGGTGACGGAGGCTGGCGGAGGGTGACGGAGGCTGGCGGGGGTGGCGGAGGGTGGTCGTGATGAATACCGAGAGACACTGAAAAACAACAGTTCCGACATGTAAAGAGACAGTCCAGAC
>NZ_JEOG01000035.1:0-18554 GCF_006408715.1 Bifidobacterium sp. UTCIF-39
GAAATACCCAAACCAATGTCCGGGAATACCCAGATCAGAGTCAACCGTGTTCGGAAATACCCAAACCAATGTCCGGTTCGACCCAATATTCGCCAAGATCCTCAATACCTGACCAAGTACGATCCCGCATGCACCTATTCCCGCTATCCCTCCTCGCTATCCCTCCGGCCAAAGATAGGCAAACATGGCATCGAATGCCGCCATGGCCTGTTCGATGGGCGTGGCGTCGGCGGGGACGGGCGTAGGTGATTGGCTGATGAGCAGGGCACGGTAGCCGTCGTAATACTCGGAATCGATGTCGGCGAGATAGTCCTCGTACCGTTCGGTCATGTACTGGTAGGCCATGTCCCGCGTGGTCTGTCCGGCATGGTTGACGGCGAGATAGTTGTGACCGTCGGAGCAGCACTCCCAGTAGGCGATAATGTATCCGACGACTTCGGTGCCGAGTTCACCGATTTTTTCGAGTTCACCGAATTTCCCGAATTCATTGAGTGGCCGCATAGCGGATTCCTGCCATTCTTTTGTCATACGGATGCGATGCGGCATACGGATGCAACGAGACGCAACGAGGCCGCATCATAGACAGCACACTGCCATCATCGCATTCACCCAAACGGCGTACTCACCGACCGCACGCCGTTCCGTCGTCGTTCCGTCACCGTCTGGAGACGTGCCACGACATGTCGGCGCGAGCTGACTCATCAGTCAGCAAACTCATCAATCAGCCAGCCAGCCCGCCGCCACGCCAGCCCGCCGCCTACTCCGCGAACGCGGCGTCCAACGCCTGGTCAAGATCAGCGATCAGATCCTCGGGATCCTCCAGACCGATGGACAGACGGATCAGATTGTCGGTCACGCCGGCACGCAGACGGTACTCCTCGGGCACTTCGCGATGCGTGATGCGGGCCGGGTCCACGATCAGCGAGCGCGCGTCGCCGATGTTGGGGATGTAGGTGAATACGCGCGTGGCGTCGAGCAGTCGGCGTACATGTTCCTCGTCGCCGTCGATGAGGAACGAGAGGATCGTGCCCACGCCGTTCGGATAGTATTTGGCCACCAGATCACGCTGGTCGGTGTCGCCAAGTCCGGAATAGTTGACCTTGAGCACGTGTGGATTGGTCTGCAGGTGCTTGGCGATGGCGGTGGCCGTGGCGACTTCGCGCTGTTCGCGTTCGGGCAGGGTTTCGAGTCCCATGAGCTGCAGGTAGGCGTTGAACGGGGCCTGCACGGCACCGAATGTGCGCACGTATTTGATGCGCACTCGGCGGATGTATGCCTTGGGGCCGAAGGCGTCGGCGAAGCTGCGCCAGATGCCGTTGCGCTCGTCGCTGACGACGAGTTCCTTGCGGGTGAACTGCGGGTGGCGGCCGGCGGCCCAGTCGAATCGGCCGGCGTCGACGACCACGCCGCCGAGTGCGTTGCCGTGTCCGGTGATGCCTTTAGTGGTGGAGTGCACGACCACGTCGGCGCCGAATTCGATCGGGCGGAACAGGTAGGGGGTGGGTACGGTGTTGTCGATGATCAGCGGGATGCCGTGCTTGTGGGCGAGGTTGGCAAGCGCTTCCACGTCGGTGATTTCGGTGGACGGGTTGGCGACGGATTCGGCGAAGATGGCGCGGGTATCGGGCCCGATCTTGGATTCGACTTCCGTGAGGTCGTTGATGTCCTTCACGAAGTCGGTGTGGACGCCGAACTGGGGGAAGAAGGTTTCCATGGCGTCCACGGATGCGCCGTACAGGTTGGTGGGCGAGATGATGCGTCCGCCGCCTTCGGCTGCGCACAGCAGGGCGAATGACACTGCTGCCATGCCGCTGGCGACGGCTACGGCGTCGTCGCCTCCTTCAAGCTGGGCGAGGCGCTGTTCGAGCACGTCGATGGTGGGATTGGCCACACGCGAGTAGGAGAATCCCTGCTCCTCGCCGGCGGCGAGCCTGTCGCCACGGACCGCGGATTCCATGTCGAATGCGGCGCTCTGGTAGATCGGCGGCGTGGCTGCGTCGTGGTTGGCGCGGTTGTCGTAGCCGCCGTGGATGGCGATGGTGTGGAATCCGTTGGTCATGGGATGTTCTCTTTTCTCGTGTGTTCAGTTGCGCGTGTTCGGCCGCGCGTTCAGTTGCTGGTACAGATCGTACGACAGATCGGACGACTGTCTGTCGGCGTGGTCTCGTTGAGTTCCGCGAGCGCATGCTGGGCGATGGCGGTCAGGAATCGTACTCCGGAGATGATGCCGTGCGGGTCGGGTGCGAAGGTGGGACCGTGCGGCGCGTTCGTGTCGCCGGCGCCGATGCGGACGAACAGTCCGGGTGCGCGGTCGAGGTAGTACGAGAAGTCCTCGCCGCCGAGGTCGGCCCATCCGGGGCGGGTTTCGAGTCCGGTTTCGGCGGCGATCTCGCGGCCGACTGCGGCCCAGTGCGGGTCGTTGTCGACGGATGGCGAGCCGAAGAACCATTGGACGTCCGCGTTCACCCCGTAGGCGGCGGCTGTGTTCTCGACGATGCGTACGGCCCGGTCCTTGGCGATCTGCCGGTCGGCGCGTTCGGTGGTGCGTACGGTGCCTTCGAGGAATGCGGTGGATGGCAGCACGTTCCAGGTGTTGCCGGCCTCGATGTGCGTGACGGACAGTACGGCGGGGTGCACGGGGTCGAGGCTGCGGCTGACGACGGTTTGCAGCGACTGCACGATGGCGGCCGCGGCCACGATCACGTCGTCGCCTTTGGTGGGTTCGGCGGCGTGGGTGCCGTGCCCGGTCACGGTGATGGCGAATTTGTCGACGGCTCCGGATGTGCCGCCTTCCTTGATGTAGATGGCTCCGACCTCGCCGGGGGCGTCGTGCGTGCCGAAGAACGCCTGTACGTCGTCGAGTGCGCCGGTGTTGAGCACCTGTACGGCTCCGGTGGGGTGTTCCTTGGTGGCGCGGCCTTCCTCGGCGGGTTGGAAGATCACCTTGATCGTGCCGGCGAGGGTGTTGCGCGCGTTCTGCAGTTCGATGGCCGCGCCGAGTGCGACGGTGAGGTTGAAGTCGTGCCCGCAGCCGTGCATGTATCCCGCGTGTTCGGACGCGTACGGCAGGCCGGTGTTTTCGGTGATCGGCAGGCCGTCGATGTCGCCACGCAACGCGATCACCGGACCGGGTTGCGCACCGCGGATGACGGCGACCAGTCCGGTCTTGAGTCCCGTGTTAAGGATTTCGACGCCGTGGCTCTCAAGGATCCGTCTGATGCGTGCGGTGGTGGTGTGCTCCTCGTATGACGGTTCCGGATGCCGGTGGAACCATCGGTAGTGTTCCAGCAGACTCTGCTCAAAAGCCGATTCGCTCATGGGATCGTCCTTTTTCCTCTTGATCGGGCGGCACGGGCCGGGCATACGCGTCCCGTGAAACATGCAATGTTTCCATGTAAGCCGGTTTTCTGGCGCTTGACAACGCGCCGAGTATACGAAGAACTTATGGTCTGTTCGAAACCGTTCGCATGCATTCGTCTGCTCACGGCCATACCCTGAAGTCAGGCCCGACGGATATATCACATATCGGAATGAATGATCAGTATTCCGACATCACCGCCGCCGACGCCCGGACCGGGCATGATCGCGATGATCATCGCCCGTCATCCGAACAGGACCCGACCATAACCAACACCATAACCAACGAAGGACGACCGATGGACATCACCAAGGCATTGACCAGAATCCGCAGCAACGTCAGCACTCCCGTGTTCGTGCTGCTGCACGGCTGGGGATCGAATGAATATGATCTGCCGGATCTGCTGCGTTTCTGCGCTCCGGACGCGGATTACGCCTCGCTGCGCGCGCCCATCGAATACGGCATGGGCTACACGTGGTTTGGTACATGGGATCACGAAGGTGTGCCGTCGGGCGAGTCGTTGGACAAGCAGGCGCTGGACGCCGCCGAGGCGATCGACCGTTGGGTGACGGACAACATCGACGAGTCGCGTCGCGTGGTGACGATGGGATTCTCGCAGGGAGGACTGCTGGCCGGGCATATGCTGCGGGTGAACCCGGATCGGTATATGGCAGCCGTCAGCTTCTCCGGCTGGCTGGCTCCGGGTGAGCTGCCGGGCGACGCGAAGCTCGGCGAGACCACTCCCCCGGTGTTCTACGGCCATGGCGGCGCCGATACGATCTTCTCCCCCGATGAGCTGGCCGCCATGAGCGGGTTCTGGCAGTCGCACAGCACGCTTACCGAAAAGATCTATCCCGGCATGGAGCACAGCATCAACATGCCGGAACTGCGTGACGTGTCCACGTTCCTGCAGTCCATCGGCGCGGCGCGCCCCACGTTCTGACGATCATCGGTTCGGCGTTTCGATATTTCGACGGTTCGACGGACCGTATCGTTCGTTCCGTCGAACCGTCCGTGGTCTGCAGCCGATGAATCATACCGACTTGCAGACCGCGGAACCACACAATCTCAGAGTTCGCGCGAACGCTGGGCGGCGGCGGATACGGCCTTCATCACCGTGCCGCGGAATCCGGCCTCCTCGAGCACCGCGTATCCGGCGATCGTGGTGCCGGCGGGCGAGGTGACCATGTCCTTGGCCTGCGCCGGGGTCATGTTCCGGTCCAGGATCAGCTTGGCCTCGCCGAGGCAGGTCTGGGCGGCCAGACGGTATGCGGTGTCGCGGGGCAGCCCCTCCTTGAGTCCGCCGTCCGCAAGCGCCTCGATGAACATGGCGACGAAGGCGGGCGCGCTGCCGGAGAGTCCGGTCACCGCGTCGATCAGATGCTCGGGCACGAATTCCACAATGCCGATGGATGCGAACAGTTCCTTGGCGAATGCCTTCTCCGCGTCGCTGAAGTCGCTGTCGGAGCTGAGCGCGAAGGCTCCGGCACCCACGAGGGCGGGCGTGTTCGGCATGAGTCGCAGTACGCGCGGGGTGCCGTCGACGGTGCTGCGGATGCGATCGGCGGTGACTCCGGCCATGATCGACAGCACGGCCTTGCCGTCGAACGATCCGCAGTTGGCGGCGGTGGCGGCGAACGACTGCGGCTTGACGGCCAGCAGGATCATGTCGGATGATTCGACGACCTCGCGTTCGTTGGAGGCGGTTCCCAGTCCAAGATTCTTCGCTCGTTCGATGGAGCTGGCGTTCGGATCGTAGATGGTCACGGATGCGGGGTCGACCACGTGGTGCGCCACCGCGCCTCCGATGATTGCGCCGCCCATGTTGCCGAAGCCGATCACGCCGATGCGCGGAGTCGCCGTAGACGTTGTGTTGTCTGCCATGTCAGATCCTTTCCTTGGAGGTGCCCACCCGGAACGGCGTGACGTTCGTCGTCGTGTCCGAGCCTGCCGTGGTATCCATCCCATGCGCCACGACTAGAACGAAGTCTAGTTTTCGTTTGTGAACGATTATGCCTATGCCGCCTCATGCCGCGGACGCGATGCGACGAACGCCTTCGCGAATGTCGTCCTCGCTTGGGGGAACGGTCGAGAGCGCGCAATGAATGGAGAGGCCCTCGATCATCGCGTCGAGCAGCTGTGCCGTGCGCGGGTCGAAGAACCGTCGCAATTGTTCGCGACTGCGGCCCATCCATCGTGTGGTGATGTCACGGTAGGAGGGGTCGCGTGCGGCCAGCGTGTAGAACTCGAGGTTGAGGTTGAGATCATGCTGGCTGCGGAACACGTCCTCGGTGATCGTCCGGACCACGGCGTCGCAGGCCTGATCGCGGGTGGTGACTGCGGCGAACCGTTCCCGCATGCGTCGTACGCTTTCGTCGGCGAACCGTTCGAACGCCTGATGCAGCAGGTCGTCCATGCCGTCGAAGTAGTAGGTCATGGACCCGAGTGGCACGCCGGCGGCAGTGGCCACCACGCGATGCGAGGTGCCGGCCACACCCTTTTCCGCGATCACGTCCAGACACGCCTCGATGATGCGGTTCCGACGTTCGGGGTCACCGCGTCGTTCCCCGCGTCGCGCATGATTGTCGCGTTCAGATTCCGCCATAGTGTCCATCCATTCCGCGCCGTATGATCACCGTCTGATCATTCTCCTGTACATGTGTACACGATCAGTCGGATATTCGCGGTATTCGACGGCCATAGTCATGAAGGGTACGGAACGACCGCTATAGGTCGGTGCGCAGACGATGGTTCTCGGTGAACGCCATGCGATAGACGAGCATGACGATAAGCGTATCGGCGAGCGCGGTGAGCGACGAGATCACGGCGAGTACGACGAACTGGTATCGTGCGGCCTGCACCGGATCGCCACCGGCGATGATCTGACCGGCCATCATGCCGGGGATGAGCACAATGCCACTGGATGCGAGCTGGGCGATGGTGGGGATCAGTCCGAGTCGTACCGCCGAGGTGATGGATGGCATGGCGGCCTCCAATGGCGTGGCGCCCCAGGCGAGCATCGTCTCGATCTCGTATCGGCGGGTGCGGATGTCGTCGAACAGTCGTGTGATGGCCACGGCGATGGCGGATACCACGTTGCCAAGCAGCATGCCGACCATCGTGACCACGACCTGCGGCGCGTACCACGGCTTGGGTCGGATGATGAGTTCCACGACCACGGAGAACATGAGCACGGCACTGGCGAGCAGGGTGAGGAACACCGGCAGCGCCAGCCCCTTCGGCAGGCCGCTGCCACGGGTGAGCGTGATCTGCACGGCGGCGATGATCATGACGCCAAGCAGGGCGAATACGAGCCACCACTGGTTCACCCGGATCACATAGCCGATGATCAGGCCCATGGCCAGCAATTGCACGAGTGACCGTACGGTGGCCCACAGCAGTCGGCGTTCCACGCCGAGTTTGAGCACCGCGGAGATCACGGACGCCAGAGCGACCAGCAGCAGGGCGACCAGCAGACCCCAGTTGTCGATCGGATAGTCGGACGCGGCGCCTTCCGTGCTGGTGACGAGAATACCGTTGATATCGTTCATGCCTGCACCTCCTTCGGGGACACTTCCGTCAGAACTCCATCCGCAAGTTCGAGAATGCGTGCGGCCATGCCGTCGGGGTCGCGATGGCGTACACGGCAGACGGCCATGCCCCGCTCCGAGGCCTTGGCAAGCAGATGCGCGGCGCGTATGGCATTGTCCGGATCGAGTCCGGCGTCCACCTCATCGGCCAGCAGCACCTTCGGTCCAGTCAGCAGAGTGCGCAGCAGGCATACGCGCGCCTGCTGCCCCACGGACAGGTCCTGCGGAGATCGGTCAAGCTCCACGTCACGCAGTCCGATCTCATCCAGCGCCCGACGCAACGTATCGTCGTCGGGAATGACGGCCGCGGAATCACGACGGACCTTCAACGTAAACGGGTATCGGATCGCCTCCGCCACAGTCGCGCCCATCAGCACCGGACGCTGTGGCACGTACGCCACCTGTGTACGCCATTGTTCGGGAGTGAACCCGTCGGCGGAACGCCCGTCGAGCGCCATGCGGGCGTCGGAGTCGGCATTGAGCTGCGCCATGCACTCCAGTAGTGTGGATTTGCCGGAGCCGGACGGTCCCACCAGATCGACGATCTGCCCGGCATACAACGTCAACGACAACCCTTGGAAAAGGGTCTTCCACTCGTCCCCATGCCGTACGCGGCACATGGCGTCGTCCACCTGAAGTACGGACGTGAGCCCATTCGCCGACTGTTGGTCTCTTTCAATTGCAGCCATGACTTCAGTCTAGAATCGTTCCTTTCCATAGGTTCCGGCGATTCTCAGCGCTTTCTGAGAACACGTATCGCAGTCTTGGAATCAGGACGATCCCTGGACACTGTCTCGGAATCGACCGCACTCATTGCCATTGTCACGATCAATTTCACAAGGATCCGATATGCCAAGTTTTCTCAGTCCTGAATTCATCATCTCCGCGGCGGGTCCGTGGGCGCTGGTCATTTCCGCAATCATCGTGTTCGCCGAAACCGGTCTGCTCGTCGGATTCTTCCTGCCCGGCGACTCGCTCGTATTCCTGCTCGGCATGGTCTCCGCGGCCACCGCGCTGCCCGACTCGCCGCTCGCCCACACCTCGCTCGTACTGATCTGCATTGTGATCGGCATCGCCGCGTTCATCGGAGATCAGACCGGATACGAACTCGGCCGCAAGGGACGCGACAGCCGACTGCTACGGTCGTGGACCCAGGGCAAGAACGCCGAACGACTCGAACGCGCACACTCGTTCTTCGTCAAGTACGGCTACAAGGCCATCATCCTCGCCCGCTTCGTACCGATCCTGCGCACCTTCACCCCGTTCGCCGTCGGCCTGACCCACTACGACCACAGGAAGTTCATCTCCGCCAACCTCATCGGCACGCTGATCTGGGGCATTGCCCTGCCCACGCTCGGCCACCAGCTCGGCCGCGTGAGCCTGATCGCCAACAACATCGACGCCGTATGCATCATCATCGTGCTGATCTCCGTCATGCCGCTGGTCATCAAGGGTGTGCGTTCCGCGCTCGCCTCGCGTGGCGCCACCCGCGCGTAAGACGTATTCCGTCGCACATTCCGTCGTGAAACGTGAAACAATGTGACCATACGATCGACGAAGGAGATGGTCATGGCGGACGAGACGTCGTATGCGATTTCCGATCCGGGGAAACTACTGCAGCCGGCCGTGCTGTTCATCGAGGATGATCCACGCATCGGGTCGATCACCGCGGAGATCCTCGGCGACCACTATCGCGTGGACTGGGTGACGACCGGCGCGGAAGGCCGTAAACGTCTCTTCGACATGACCTACGATGCTGCGATCGTGGACCGCCGACTGCCCGACGCCGATGGACTCGAGCTGGTCCGGGAGGCCCGCGGCAGCGGCATCACCACACCGGTGCTCATGCTCACCGCGTTGGGCAGTGTGGACAATATCGTGGAGGGGTTGGACTTCGGCGCCAACGACTACCTGACCAAGCCGTTCCATTTCGAGGAGCTGGAGGCGCGATTGCGTGCGTTGCTGCGTGGATATCGCGCCGAACAACGCGCCTACGACATCGGCGACTGGCGACTGTTGCCGAAGTCAAACATGATCGAATCCCCCGATCTGACCCGCATTCCGCTCACCCATGCCGAATGCACGCTGCTGACCACGCTCTGCTCCTCGCCGCAGCACGTGTTCTCCCGAGCGGAGCTGCTGCGACTCGTGTTCAGCGAAAGCGACACGGAGGGCACGATCGACACGTATGTGTCATACATCCGACAGAAGACCACACGACATATCATCGACACCGTACGCGGTCACGGATACATCATCGGAGAGCCGCGCGAATAGAGGAAATTCATGGATCACGGCACAACATCACCAACCGCTCCGGCGTCTTCCAAACCGAACCGTCTCACCCATGCCGCGGCAACGATCGTGGCACGTGTGCTCGGCGATCGGGCGGCGGCCAGCATCAGTCTGCGCATGACGCTGGCCATGACCGTGATCACGATGATCGGCAGCGGATGCCTGATCGCCGGCGTGCTGCTCGGCTCCCGGCACGAGTTCAGCGAGCGCGGAATCGATCCGAACGACGTGAACGCGGCGGCGTCATCGGTTGGCACGTGGGTGATCGATCAGAAGAAGGCGTTGGCGTTCATCGTACTGTTTTCGCTGGGGATCATCATGGCCACGGCGTTGGTCGGCTGGTATTTTTCGCAGCGCGAGTTGGCGCCGTTGCACGAGGCGCTGCGATTGCAGAAGAATTTCGTCGCCGACGCCAGTCATGAACTGAAGACGCCGCTGACGGTGATCAGTCTGCAGACCGATCTGGTCGAATACCGCCAGTCGCGCGGCATGCCGATCGACGATGCCGTGAAACAGTTGCGTGACGATGTGGATCGGATGAACGACATCATCAACGACCTGCTGCTGGCGGCGCAGGGGGCGCAAAAACCCGAACCGGTTGCATTGGGCGAGGTGATCGACGAGGCCATGTCGACGGTGGATCTGCTGGCCCGCAGCAAGCAGGTGACGGTCGACTGCAACGATGCCACGGCGATCACGGTGCTGGGCGGACGGTTTGGCCTGGTGCGATGCATGGTGGCCGTGCTCGACAATGCGATCGCACACTCCCCCGCCGACTCGCACGTTCGCGTAAATGCGTATACGACCGGCGAGTCGTTGCGTGCGGGCAAGCGTCAGGCGGTGATTCTGGTGAGCGATCAGGGCAACGGCATCGGCGACGATCCGGAACGACTGTTTCAGCGGTTCGCGCGGGCGGATGACGGCACTGCGCATCAGGGGTATGGGCTTGGGCTTGCGTTGGCACGTGACGTGGTGTCCCGCTATCACGGCTGGATTGATGTGGAGTCCTCGTCATCGCAAGGCACCACGATGCGAATCACGCTGCCGGTGGCGTGATACGTCATGATGACGTTCGTGACACGCTGATTCGGCACGCCGGCCGCGTCGAGTGAGCCAATCGGTGAGCCGCCGAAAATTGCAAAAGGTCCGGGACCCATTCGGATCCCGGACCTTTATCCGTGGAGCTAGGGGGATTCGAACCCCCGACCCCCTCCATGCCATGGAGATGCGCTACCAGCTGCGCCATAGCCCCGTCAGCTGATCACCATCACCGCGATGGCAATCTGACTGGTCTCGTTCGGACTCGAGACATAATACGCGTATACCGTACTTCATGCAACCATCGGCGTGTCTCATTGCACCGACGTTGTGTCGACTATCGAATCGGACACAGTTCGAGATGCGCGTGCGCGTCGACATCACTCCACTTGATCGGATATCCGGCCCCGTGCGCGCAGAACACCGAGTCGGGCGTGTTCTCCAGATCGGATTCGGGATCATAGTCGGCTGATTCGATCACCTCGTCGGCGTTATGGCAGGGACGGTATCCGCCGAATGTGCAGCTGATCTGCCCCTGACCGTGCGTGTACGCGTTGACGTCCATCGCATAGTCGCGCATTTCGGAAACCGGTGCCGTGCCGGACAGCACCGCATACTCCCCGTCGTTCGACGGTGGGTCGAATTCGCCGCTCATGCGCTGCACGTCGGCCATGGCACGGCCGATCATGTCCTGCGGCACCTCGAGACGGAAGTCGTACCACGGCTCCAGCAGTCGGCAGTGTCCGTCGCGCTTCGCCTTCATCAGTCCCTGACGGACCGCCCGATACGTGGACTGACGGAAATCGCCGCCTTCGGTATGCTTCTCATGCGCTCGCCCGTTGATCAGCGTGATGCGCATGTCGGTGATCGGGAAGCCGGCCAGCACGCCGAGATGCTCCTTCTCCCCCAGATGGGTAAGCACCAGACGCTGCCAGTTGCGGTCGAGGATGTCCAGACTACAATCGGAGCCGAACGTAAGCCCGCTGCCGGCTGGGGCCGGTTCGAGCAGCAGGTGCACTTCGGCATAGTGACGCAACGGTTCGAAGTGGCCCACGCCTTCGATGGGCTCGGTGATCGTCTCCTTGTAGAGGATGCCGCCGGGACCGAAATCGATGTCGAGCGCGAACCGGTCGTGCATGATCTGCCGGATGATCTCCAGCTGCACGGCACCCATGAGCTGCACGTGGATCTCCTGCAGCCGTTCCTGCCAGGTGACGTGCAGCAACGGATCCTCGTCGTCGAGTTCGCGCAATGCGGAGAGGACCTTGTGCACGTCGTTGTCGCCGGGCAGCACGGTGTAGGTCAGCACCGGTTCGAGCGCGGGTTCGCCGGCATCCGGCTCCACTCCCAATCCTTCGCCGGGGAAGGTGCTCGTCGGGCCGGTCACCGCCACCACGGCACCGGCACGGGCCTCGTCGACGAGCGTGAATCGGGCACCCGAGTACACACGCACCTGATCGGCCTTCTCATGCCAGATCGAATCGGAGGGCACCGCCGAGGACGACTCCGAAGCCGATGCCGCACCCGGAGCCGTTTCCCCACCGTCGGCCGACGCACTCCGCTCGTTGGTCAGCACGCTTTTGACCGGCAGCGTGCCGCCGGTCACCTTCATCCACGTCAGCCGTCCGCCCTGCTTGTCGTGCGAGATCTTGAACACACGCGCACCGAACTCGTCGCCATGATCGGGTTGACGGACCAGCGCACGCAATCCATGAAGGAATTCGTCGACGCCCTGCAGTTTCAACGCCGATCCGAAATAGCAGGGAAACACCTTGCGTTCGGCGATCAGTCGACGAACGGTCTCGACGGTCAGCCTTCCCCGATCGAGGAACTCGTCCATGGCCGATTCGTCCTGCGTGGCCATGGTCTCCAGAACGTCATCGGGCAGATTGGGAAGATCGGACGGATCGTGGGAATCGGACAGGGTCGATGACTCGGACGTCGCAATGGTGGCAGAGGCATCATCGACGCCGCTCAACCCGTCGAACGGCACGCAGGCGTCGGAGAACCGGGCGCGCATCTGCTCCAGCACGGCCTTGCCGTCCGCGCCCACGGCGTCCATCTTGTTGACGAATACGAATGTGGGCACACCGTACCGTGCCAGCAGACGCCACAGCGTTTCCGTGTAGCCGCGCACGCCATCGGAGGCGCCGATCACCAGAATCGCATAGTCGAGTACACGTAGGGTGCGTTCCATTTCGGCGGAGAAGTCGACGTGGCCGGGGGTGTCGAGCAAGGTGATACGCAGATCGTCGAGGTCGATCACCGCCTGCTTGGAGAAGATCGTAATGCCGCGCTGCTTCTCCATGGCATCGGTGTCGAGGAACGCGTCGCCGTGGTCCACGCGACCGAACGAGCGGATCTGACCGGACCGGTAGAGCAGTCCTTCGGACAGCGTGGTCTTGCCTGCATCCACATGGGCGAGGATGCCCACCACAACCTGTTTCATCATCACCTCGGCGCACTCGGTCGGATTCATGTCACATGATGGCGGATTTCACGGGATGACACGGGGGCCACCGCAAATCGCCATCATTCGACAGTACCGGCACCCGTGCACCGCGGCGCGCGCACGGGACGGTATGGATTGAGCTGAGACATCGACGACGCCCGCCGCCGTATCGACCGCCGACGGCTCCTGTCACAAACCGAGGATCTTCGCAGCGGTGCCGTACAGCACCTTGCGCTCCTCCTCCGGCTGCAGATGCCAATCGCGAATGTTCCGCACCCCTTGGGCGATCGGGCCCAGCGGGAACGACGAGCCGAACAGCACCTGATCGGGAACCATGCACTCCGCCGCCTGGCGAAGCTCCGGAGAAGCATTGCCGCGAGTGCCCTCGAAGTCGGCCAGCAGATACAGATTCGTGTTCATGAACGCGATCGGCACCATTTCCGCCACCCACGGCCATCCGGCATGCGCGGCGACGAAGATAAGCTTCGGGAACGTGGTGACCACGCGGTGGACCTGACGCGGAATGGAGGGATCGATAAGATCGCTGGCGAACGCACTGACCGTCGCCAGGACCGGAAGACCGAGTTCCTGCAGACGCTCATAGATCGGGAAGACGCGTTCGTCGTCGAACCGCACGTCATTGCCGCCAAGCGGCTCGATGGACACCCCCTTGGCACCGCGCGCCACAACGTCCCGTTCGATCACGTCCAACGCCTCCTGAGGATTCGCCACGTCGAGGAACGGGAACACGAGAAACAGCTGCGGATCGCGGGCCGCATAGTCGAACAGTTCGGCGTTCGTGGTGTTGTACACCTTGCGCCCGGGCAGCACGGCCTTGACCACATGGGCTTCGTCGAGCTCGGTGCGCAGGGATTCGTAACCGCGGTCGATCGCCGCCGCGGTGATGTCGTATCCGAATCCGGAGAAGAACCGGCGAACCATCGTCTCGGAGAACCCGGCATCGTAGTGTTCGGAGAACGGGCGTAGACGGAAGTCGATGACGGGACCGAAGTCATCATTGTCATAATTGCCGTTCGCGGATGCGGCGGATTTCGCGGAATGTGCGGACTGTGTCTTGTTGTTCGACGATGCGCTTGTCATGGAGATCCCCCAATCTCGTTTTCGATCCCGTGTGGCCTGTGCGGACTGTGTGGTCCGTATGGTCTGGGATTCGGCATTGCGGTTGCATTGCGGTTGCATTGCAGGCAATGGTATTCAAATCAGGGTGTTGCAAATGGGCGGAACCTCACATTCCGAACACCGGCGTTATAGACAATGGTGATGTCTCGTTCAATGCCGATTCACGACTCGCAGGCGCCTTCGACGTCAACGCACAATACCGTCTCGATAACCGCAACCGCGCAATAACCGCAATAACGAACGGTGGCCCCGCGGTTCGGGGGAATCCGAACCGTGGGGCCACCGTGTAGGGGCGTCACGTCATGCGATCACGAACGTCATGCGCCCGATATCATGCGTTGTCGTCACGCCTTGGCGACGGTCACGCCGAGCTCCTTGGCATCGGCGTCGGCGGTGATCTCCACACCGGCCTCAGCCAGAGTCTCCGCGGCGATCAGGTCGCGGAACTGCTCGGCCTTGGGGGCGTCGGCGGCGGGCACGACCAGCTTCAGCGCGATGCGATCGGCGATGTCGAGTCCGGCGTCCTTACGGGCGTCCTGCACGGCGCGGATCACGTCGCGGGCGTAACCTTCGGCGATCAGGTCGTCGTTCAGCTCGGTGTCGAGGATCACGAAGCCGCCGGTCGGCAGTGCGGCGGACACGGAGTTGGCGGCCTCATGCGCGTTCTCCTCCTCCACACGGTTGATCAGCTCGTACTCGCCCTCCACGAGTGCGATCTCACCGTTCGGGGTCTCGGCCACGGGAGCGCCGTCCTCGCCGACATGCCAGGCACCGGTCTTGGATGCCTTGATGGCGAACTGGACGTCCTTGCGCAGACGCTTGCCGGCCACGCGGGCGTTCACCTTGAGCTCGTGGACGATCTTGAGACCCTGGGATGCGGCATCCTCCATGGTGCAGAACTCGATGTCCTTGACGTTGAGCTCGGACTTGAGGATCTCGGCGTACGCCTTGACCGCGTCGGCATCCTCCACCACGACGGTGAGCTTGGCGAGCGGCTGGCGCACGCGGATCTGCTGGGCCTTGCGCAGCGACAGCGTGCCGGAGACGACCTCGCGCACCTTCTCCATGGCGTCGACCAGCGCATCGTCGGCCTTGAGGGTGTTGCCAAGCTCGGTAGGCTCGCCGGTCTTCTCGTCGGCGAGGAACGGCCATTCGGCCAGGTGCACGGACTCGCCACCGGTCAGACCGCGCCAGATCGTCTCGGTCTCCATCGGAGCGAGCGGGGCCATCACACGGCACAGCACCTCAAGCGCGGTGTACAGGGTGTTGAACGCGTTGGCGTCCTCCTGCCAGAAGCGGTCACGGGTGTTGCGGATGTACCAGTTGGTGAGCACGTCGATGAAATCGCCCACCTCGTCGCATGCGTCGGAGATGGCGAACTCGTCAAGCGACTTCTGCACGTTGGCGACCAGCTTGCGCAGACGGGCCAGCAGGTAGCGGTCCATCTCCGGCAGTGCGGCCACCTCGTCGGCGGTGATCGCACGGGCGTCGAAGCCCTCGCCCTTGTTCGCCGCGTTGGCGTACAGCGTGAAGAAGTAGTAGGAGCTCCACAGCGGCAGCATGATCTGACGCACGGTGTCGCGAATGCCCTCGGACGTGACGATCAGGTTGCCGCCACGCAGAATCGGGGACGACATGAGGAACCAGCGCATGGCGTCGGAACCGTACTTGTCGAACACGCCGTTGACGTCCGGGTAGTTGCGCAGATGCTTCGACATCTTCTGGCCGTCGGAGCCGAGCACGATGCCGTGGCAGATCACGTTCTTGAACGCCGGGCGGTCGAACAGGGCCGTGGCCATCACGTGCAGCAGGTAGAACCAGCCGCGCGTCTGGCCGATGTATTCGACGATGTAGTCGGCCGGGAAGTGCTGCTCGAACTTCTCCTTGTTCTCGAACGGGTAGTGGAACTGCGCAAACGACATGGAACCGGACTCGAACCAGCAGTCGAGCACGTCGGAGATGCGGTGCATGTGGCTCTTGCCGGTCGGGTCGTCCGGGTTCACACGGGTCAGGTTGTCGATCCACGGACGGTGCATGTTGATGTTGCCGTCCTTGTCGCGCGGGTAGTCGCCGAAGTCGGCCTTGAGCTCCTCAAGGGAGCCGTACACGTCCACACGCGGGTACTTCGGATCGTCGCTCACCCACACCGGGATCGGGGAACCCCAGAAGCGGTTGCGGGAAATGGACCAGTCGCGCGCGTTGGCGAGCCACTTGCCGAACTGGCCGTCCTTCACGTTCTCCGGGATCCAGTTGATCTCCTGGTTGAGCTCGAGCAGGCGCGGCTTGATCTTGGTCACGGACACGAACCAGGAGCTCACCGGCTTGTAGATCAGCGGCGTGGCGCAACGCCAGCAGTGCGGGTAGGAGTGCACGTAGCTCTTCTCCTGGAAGAGGATGGCGCGCTTGTCCTCGTCGATCTGGGCGAGCGGGCCGTCTCCGGCACGCAGGTTGCGCAGGATCGGCAGGTTGGCGTCGAACACGAACATGCCCTCGTATTCGGGGCACTGCGAGGTGAAGCGGCAGCCGGCGTCGAGCACGTCGGTGCTCTTGATGCCCTTGGCGTTGAGCGTGTTCATATCGTCCTCGCCGTAGGGGGCCTGGTGGACCAGACCGGTACCTTCGACGGTGTCGACGTAGTCGGCGGTGAAGATCGTGTATCCCTGCGGACCGGGCACGTGGCCTTCGGATTCGGCCTCGTCACCGGCGAAGTACGGGAACACCGGCCAGTAGCGCCAGCCCTCCATCTCGGCGCCCTTGAGCTCGCGGACGATCTCGTAGTTCTCGCCGAGCTCCTTCTCGTAGTGCGGCAGCAGGGCCTTGCCGAAGTAGAACTTCTTGCCGGCGAACTTGCCTTCGGTGGGCTTGACCTCAACGTAGTCGATGTCGGCGCCGACCACGATGGCAAAGTTGGTGGGCACGGTCCACGGCGTGGTGGTCCAGAAGACGGCGTAGGCGTCCTCATCGCGCAGCTTGACGGCCACGGACACGGTGGTGTCCTGACGGTCCTGATACACGTCGGCGTCCATGCGCAGCTCGTGCGCGGACAGCGGCGTGCGATCCTTGGGGCAGTACGGCAGCACACGGTAGCCCTGGTAGGCGAGGCCCTTCTCGTACAGCTGCTTGAACGCCCACATCACCGACTCCATGTACGGGATGTTCAGGGTCTTGTAGCCGTGCTCGAAGTCCACCCAACGGGCCTGACGGTGCACGTAATCCTGCCATTCGCGCGTGTACTTGAGCACGGATGCACGGCAGGCGTCGTTGAACTTGTCGATGCCCATCTTTTCGATCTGATCGACCGAGTCGATGCCGAGCTCCTTCTGCGCCTCAAGCTCGGCGGGCAGACCGTGGGTGTCCCATCCGAATACACGATTGACCTTGCGACCCTTCATGGTCTGGTAGCGCGGGATCACGTCCTTGGCGTAGCCAGTCAGCAGGTGGCCGTAGTGCGGCAGGCCGTTGGCGAACGGCGGGCCGTCGAAGAACACGAACTCGTTCTGGCTGTGGTCGCCGGAAGGATTGCGTTCAACGGACTTCTGGAAAGTATCGTCCTTGTCCCAATAGTCGAGGGTCTTCACCTCGAGATCGGGGAAGCTGGGATTCGGGGCCACATGCTCCAGACTGGAGTCGGCTGCGGCCTTCGGGAACTTGTTGCTCACCGCTGGTCTCCTCATTCACAGTGTCACCATTACTACTGCTACGAGGACGACCGGCGTTCCACGATGATCACGAACATGCCCGGGCACATCCGCCATTCGTCGCGGCGCGTACCGACCGCGGTACCACCTCGCTTGCCGCACCGGTGTTCCAAAACCTCGTGGAACGGTGATGCGACCGCTTGTCCAGGGCTGTGTCGGGCCCACCCGCCGGTTCTAATAAGCCGCGCCACGCATATCCACATTGGACTTGGGCGACGTGCGACCGTTCTTCCGGAAGCTCCCCGCTGATGACGGATCGATGCTTACCACGTCACATGATAACACCGCCACGCGGACGCATGTCGCGCGTATCCAGGAAATGTGACCCGCACGACATCGTCTGGTAAAGCTACGTTTTATTCATTCATAGACGAAAATGGCACTGAGAATGATTCTCAGCAATACTTTTTCACTCAGCAAGCTACTCTGAGATGGACCGTTTTCACTATCGAATTTACAGCTCTATCTCTTCCTCGACCATGTTCCATCTTGTACCGCACAACGAGCGCTTACCAGTATTTAGTATGCAGAATTTAGTATGCAGATTATGTGATCATCGACGATTCGTTGCGTCTCTTAGTACGAACCCCGTTTGTCGAAAGCAATAAAGACCTGCCATGTTCTTTAGCTGTTTTGGCATACAGCGTCATGAGAAAAACGCTCACCCGATGCAAACTCATGCAGTAGATTTCATGATCTCCTACAGCATAGCCCTTCACAGCATCCGATTTGCCGAATAATGCGGAACGGGCAGCCAGGCGGCGGACGACCAGATGGCAGACAACCAAGTGGCAGACAACCAAGTGGCAGACAACCAAGTGGCACGGAACGGACAAATAGTAGATCGGCGCATTCTCTGCCACGAGCCGTGGCACGGAATGGCGAAACCTCCACACGGGTCATTCCCTGCCACGGGTCATGGCAAAGAATGACAAGATCGCCCAAATCGACGCTCCCTGCCACGATTTCCTGCCACACAATGA
>NZ_JEOG01000036.1:0-12428 GCF_006408715.1 Bifidobacterium sp. UTCIF-39
CTTCCGGACTCGATGGACTTTGGTCTGGGTATTTCCGGACACGGGTTTGGGTATACCCGGACGATAAGTCTGGGTCAAACCGGTATAGATAACTGAGTCTGGGTATTTCCGTATCACGAAGACCCTGTGTTGGGGGTGTTCATGATACGGAAATACCCAGAGCCGATTTTTGGAGTCCGGGAATACCCAGAACCACTCCAGCTACGGTGGCCATCTGCGAGCCCGGCCGACCATAGCACCATAGCTTTGGGTCTGGGAAGGTTGTAGTTGGACAAGCCTCCTGATAACGCCGATGCGTTCGACCACCTCGATCAAACTCAGTGGCGGTACGTTACGTTTGTACGTTTTATGTGGCCGACCAGTAGTCCAATCTTGGCATTCTCGACCCGGTTTGGCTTATCCGGAATGTTCTGCCGTCGAACGACAGCTCGAACACGTTGCCGCCACTCAAGTGACGTTTCCGTCGCGGAGGTCTTCCGCGGTCTGCCGCCGCCGACACCTCGAACCGCGCCCACTGGTTGATGATCTGCGCGGATCATCCCCGTGTGTGCGGGGCAAACGAGGACCGCACCTTCAACTTCATCGCCGCGATCGGATCATCCTCGCGTGTGCGGGGCAAACATCGACGGCAACGCCTTCGTTCGCCTTGTGCGCGGATCATCCCCGCGTGTGCGGGGCAAAGTCTTCGACCAGATGCCGTCCGAGCGGACGGCATCAAGAAAATCGTTGCCCGACCACGTCAACGGGCCCACGGACGCGCGGACTGCGGAACCGCCCATGTCACGGACCAGACTGGCCTCGACCAGCCCCGCCTCCTGCATGATCCGCACATGGTAGGCGACCAGATCGAACGGATGCGTGTCATCCGCGAACACGCGCGCATCCACGGGGCCGGGCGCATCCGCGCAGGTCTTCGATCGTACGCACCAGATCAAGATCGCGACGCATGATGTTGATTCTTTCCTTTCCTAAACCAGACATCCCTCCGGATAATCCGCCCATGGGCGCGGTTTACCGATCCCCAGCCAGTGATGGATGTCCGAGATGACACCCTCTACGCTGTCCGGGTATTCTTCGCCGGCATGGTAATAGGGCTCGTGGAACGTTTCGGAGTATTGTCGCAAGAGGGGTTTCAACGAACTGGATGACTCAGAGCCGCTCATTGTTCATGTCCTTTACCATCTGGTCGAACATTTTGGTCGCGTTGGGAAAGTACTTCTCCATTATCGTCCATGATTTCTCGTTGACCAACTGGGCGGCCATCATTTCGGCGAATGCGGATCATCCCTGCGTGTGCGGGGCAAACTCCGCATCCACTTCCGGTTCGATCACTGAACGAGGATCATCCCTGCGTGTGCGGGGCAAACCATGCCGACTGCGATTGCGAGGTCATCCCCAGCTGGGATAGGAAGAACCCGAAGATCGAGGGGTACGACGACAAGGCGTACGAGCGGCGGTTCATGGAGGCGCGTCGCATGCTCGAGAACCATACGGTGCCCAAGGAGCTCATGGACGGTTTGCTGCGGATCAAACCCTACCGGGAGCCGAAGCACAAGAAGTCATGGTACGGTCCGGAGGATCCGAACAACGTCAACGCGATCACCTACCTCATGCGCCACCTGCACCCCGACGAATACACCGACGTGGTTCTCGAAGCCCCCGATTTCGATATCGCAAAAGGTGATATCGGCAAACTGCTGGGAGAAGACCACGCGAAAAACCTTAACGAGCTTCTCGGGAAAACCAAAAACCATGAAGCTGCGAAGCTATGGGCTTTCTATGCCAGTAAATTCAAGTTCGACAACAAGCCGCTTAAGTCTGGGCGGGTAGCCCATTTCAACCCCGGAACGGGACTCATATCGATAGACCCCGACATGGTCGGCATGAATCGTTTGGGTCATGGCCAATATGGTGTAATACTTCATGAGGGTTCCCATGCAATCGACTATTTGCTCGGCAAAGACAATGTCCCGTATTCGGAATCGTATAGTGGCGGTAGATACAGGGCAACATTGACCGGAGATGCGGTCAAGCTTCTTACGTCGAAAATGGAGAACAGACAGGAAGGTGATTACCTCGAACGAGTTTCAGGAGCCCTGTCCGATCTTGCCGCCGATGTATACGCCGCAGGTGGCGAGCACACTCTTGCGGTGCATGACATGCTCCAGGCTGGGATCAACGATTACATGGCAGAGCTCGGCGACTTGTACAAACAGCACTCAAAGGCAGGGCACGCCACTGGGTATTATGGTTCGAAAAACAGGCCATATGCTCAGTCCTTAGAGGCTTTTGCTGAAATGATGACTGCTCAGATTTCCGATGAGGAATCGTGGACGATAATCCAGCGGTATTTCCCCGATGCTGCGAGCCTGTTTCTCGAAATGATTAAGGATGCGAACTAATGGCAGACGATACCGATTCGGAAATCGATCTTTCCTCGCTTACCGATACGCAGTTGGCGGATCAGTACTATGACACGTTCGGAACATGGTATCCCTTTATGCCGGATACGTTTCCCGTGTTCTTCAAATACGGCGGCATTGATTATGATCCACATTTCCGGGATAAGGCGATAAACGCTTTATTAACGAAAACGCCATTACCGGAAATCCCATTTGAAGATGATTCTCAAGTAATCTACTGACACCTTTTATTCATGACCACTCCACACGGGGTGGTTTTTTTATGCCCATATAGGGCCGAACTGTTAGGAGGAACCATGGCCGAGGAAACGACCGGAGACCAGCAGTCGCAGGAGCCGAACGGCGATGCGCAGCAGCAGCCCGAGGTTGACTACAAGGCGAAGTACGAGGCGACGCTCGCCCACTCCCGCGAGTGGGAGAAGCGTGCGAAGGCCAACAAGGCTGCGGCCGACGAGCTGGAACAGCTCAAGGAGTCGCAGATGAGCGAGGCGCAGAAGGCCGAGGCCCGCACCGCGAGGCTCCAGAAGGAGCTCGACATGTTGAAGGCCGAGAAGCAGTCGAACGAATGGAGGGCGCAGGTGGCCGAGGAATCCGGCCTTCCCGCATCCCTGATCGTCGGCGACTCTCTTGAAAGCATGCAGACGCACGCGAAGGCCATCAGCGACTACATCGCCGAGAAGACCAAGCCGGCGGGCATTCCCGCTCCTACGAACGGCACCGTACTGCCTGAGACGCCGGGCGCGAATCCTGGCGCGCAGGATCTGGCCCGCGCGTTCGAGAAGATCGGCTTCTGACCCTCCATAACCGCACACAACACAATCACATGACTCTCGAAAGGAGTGTTTACCATGGCGGATCCCACCATGAATCGTCAGTCCGGCGGCCTTGACCTGACGCCTGAAACCCAGGCGCAGATCTGGCAGACCGCCACCTACCAGAGCGCGTTCATGCAGCTCGTCCCGCAGATCAACCTGCCGGGCAAGGGCGTGCGCGTACCCATCATCACCGGCGACCCGGAGGCCGACTGGGTGCAGGAGGGCGCGGAGAAGCCCAAGAGCGGCGTGGGCGGATCATCCCCGCGTGTGCGGGGCAAACGTTATCGACATGCCGATGATAAGGGCATGTCTGACGAAGAGCTTATCCGATGCATCAAACGTAGCCGCCGTTTCAAAGATGGCATGGTCTACATCATCGGCAAGGACGGGCAATTACGCAGAATACGATGAAGCGCCCTGAAATGTCACCCACATACGCAATGCATGTGTTGAAAGGAGGTGTCAATCCAAGACGCTTCAACATATCGATTATATCACTTGGTGAGTTGCCAGAGTGGTCGAATGGAACCGACTGCAACTCGGTCGCGGATCATCCCCGCGTGTGCGGGGCAAACAGTCTGATTTTACTGAGAAATGGGGGTGCGGATGTTTTATGGCCGGCTGGGAGACCAGTCCAAGGTGTTTGCGGTATTGAATCGGGCTCACGCACCCCAGTCGAATACCTTCGTCACTGTGGATGGGCGGCTGGGGCGGTCTCCGTAGGAGTGTGTTGCAATCGGAGGGCGTGTGCCGTCGGCGGTGGTCAGGAGAATCCAGTCATGTTCGGGGCCGGAATCCGGTGATGATGTATGCAATGTGCCGTTGCCGTCGATGGTGTGGGATTCGTCGGCAATGAGCATGCCGTTTCGGGGGTTGAACCACCAGTAGACGATGGTGTTGACGACATCGGCATCGGAATGCACACCGGATCGTGCTGAAATGCCCGTCAGTACGGCAAGATCGATTGCGACATCGCCTCCGGATGGCAGATACGTGCAGGTCGTGGCCCCGTCCGGTGACACACATGCCTGGACGTGAGTGGTCAAGTCCTCGGTGTTTCCGGTGATCAGTTCCTGACATGGCTGGAACGTCATGAGCCGCAGGTCCTCGATAAGCGCGTGCATGTGCTGCATCTGGTCGGCACCGGGGGAGTGGAGCGCCTCGAACCATGTCTGCTGGAACATAGGATCTCGTTCGCGTTCTCCGATCGAGCTCCAGACCGAGCAGTGGCCGTAGGTGAATCCGAATGCTCCGGCGAACAGGCTCCAGTACGCACGTCGTCGCACCATCCAAGGTCCATGGAAGTCGGTGAATTCCGGGAACGATGTCGGCATCATCTCATATGCCGGCTCGCCGTCCCATACCGGCATGGTGCGAGCGGCGTTACCCGTGTCGTTTCGTCGTGCGATTGATGCGCGGTCGTACTCGTTCTCGACGAGTTCCCAACTGCGAATGTTCGCGTTGTGTCCGGATTGCAGCATGATGAAGGAGATCCATACCTCGTCGTCCGTCCAGTACGACATGGTTGAGCATCGGCCGGTTTCGTTCTCATGGCAGGGGTGGTACGTCATCGGAATCTCCTGCCACAATGGGTCCGGGACGTTCCAGTGAACTCGTTGGCCGGTGACGCCGTGAGCCACACCCTCGGCCAGGGCGCGCCATACCGGACGGTAGTCCGCGTCCTTGTGTACGGGCATGCGATCGCCTCCCATGCACCAGATGACATTGTCTCGATCCCGGTAGCGGCGTCCGATCCACTCGCCGTACGTGTATGCATTGTCGACGGTCAGTGTGCGGTCGAAGGTCTGGCCCATCCAGTTGTCACCGACGACCAGCTGTCCCCATGCCGGCAGCAGGAGCACATGCAGACCGTATGAGGCCGCGGTGTCGATGACGCGATCAAGATAGTGAAAATACGCTTCGTTGGGTCTTGCTGGATCAACGTCATATAGGGCTGGATTCCCGGCGGGGTCTCGCATCTCCACGTCTCGTTCCGGGTCCAGTGCGACGATCTGGATGACGGTGAAACCCTGAGCTTTGCGTAGCTGCAGATAGTAGTCCACATCCTGCCACATGATTCGTTGGGGCAGCGTCCAGGCGGTGTCCGCGATCCAGATGAACGGGGATCCGTCAGGGTTGATGAAATATCGTCCATTGTCTGCGATTCGCAGACGCATCGATGCGGTGTCCGGGTTCATGCAGTCCTCCCTACCTCATTGTCAGGAAACGTTGCCTGTGTTCGTTTCCACGGTAGGCGGAATGATATAGGGTATGGCAACGGGTTTCCGCTCAATGGAAGTCCGGTCGTTGTCGGCTCTGCATTGGCTCATTGTGCCGGTGCGTTGGCTTCCTCCCATGGCGGCAATGAGCGTTGCGCCGGTGGTGCGGCCAGACGTCGGGATATGGCCACGGCAGTGCTTTTCACAAGATCGATGACACGTTCCGGAAGCTTGGAATCGGCCGATGCGACAATGCCGACGGCGGCGATGACGGTTCCCACGCGGTCGGTTATCGGTGCGGCCACGGAGCGCACGGGGGCTCCTTCGGGTTGGAATATAGCGAACCGCTGTTTGCGGATCGTGGTGAGTTCCCGGTGGATGCCTGTGATGCTTGGACGTGGCGTGTCGAAGGTGGGCCAGATGAAATCATCGTCGTCCACCACTTCGGAGATCAGTTTCGGGGAGGCGAAGGCCAGCAGCAGACGCCCGACCGCCGTGGGGATCGGCGGCATGGAGTCACCGATGTGATAGTAGATGGGCAGTTTCTGCCGTCCGTCGCGTCGGTCGATGATGGCGACCGACGGGCCGTCGAGCACAGCGAGTTGTACGTGCATGCCTGTCGCCCGGTTCAGGTCGTCGAGACAGGGTGATGCGCTCTCGCGGATCGACAGCAGCGGTCTGGCCAGTTGCGCCAGTTCCATGAGATGCATGCCGATGGAGTATGTGCCGTCGCGCATGCGCTCCACGACGTCGTGCCGGGCGAGATCGTTGAGTATGCGACTGGTCGTGCTGATCGGCAGTCCTGAACGCGACGCCAGTTGTGTGAGATTCAGCTTCGGGGTTTCTGAGGTGAAACAGTCAAGGATCGCGAATACGCGGTCGACCACTCCGGATCTTCCCCCGCTGGTATTGCCGTTCGACGACTGTGCCATCCTGTTCTCGACCATAGCTTTTCAGTATAGGCAGCCGTCCGATCATGGCCGGAGGATGTTTCCATTGAGCGGCAAAACCGTGATTTTTTCCATCCAGTGGAAACTTATGCCGGATTGGCCTGCGATATCGGACACAATCGAAGCACAGCGATCGCACATGATTCGTGGTTCCGCAACGACTGAGGAGGCACGAGCGCCGGCGACGACCGTACGCATTTCCAATCGTATCCTGGTTCGGTGCCGGCAGCCAGAGGGAACAATGATGTCCACAATTAAGGAGACGCATCATGGCTGAGTCATCGACCGTCAGCGAAAACGCGGTCATCCATCAGGCGCAGGAGGAGGATTACCGTCGTGTGGTCGCCGAATACGGCGATCCGAAGCGCACCATCGCACTGGTGCTCATCGCCGCCGTGGGCATGTACATCATGTGCATGTCGCTCGGTACCGCGCTGTCGTTGCGCATCGCCGCTCTCGCCAGCGGTCCAAACGCGCTCGACGACGCCACACGCAACACCATCTACAGTTCGATCACCGCGACCGGCGCGTTGTTGAACATCGTCGCCCAGCCGTTCATCGGCGCGCTGTCGGACCGTACGACCAGCCGGTGGGGACGCCGCAAGCCCTGGATCGCGGGATGTCTGATCGTCTCCGCCATCATGATGGCTGGCGTGGGCCTGTTCTCGAACGCCATCGGTATCGGCATCTGCTACTGTCTGGGCCTGATGATGATGCAATGCGGCTTCTCGATCTACTCGGTCATCCCCGCGGAAGGCGTCCCTGACAAGTACCGTGCCCGCGTGATGGGCTTCATGGGCATGTTCGGCGCGCTTGCCACGTCGTTCGGCTCCTACCTCGCCGGTGCGCTCGTCCGTTGGCCCGTGGCGCTTATGGCAACGCCGGTCCTGCTCGGTCTGATCACGTCGATTCCGCTGCTCATCCTGTACAAGGATCCGAGGAAGACCAAGGCCGAAGTGCCGGAGGGCAAGGCCAGCGACGTGTTCCGCGGACTGTTTTCCGGCTTCAAGACCCGTGACTACATGCTCGTGTGGATCACCCGTGTGCTGTCCGGTTTCACGATCGCCGCGATGTTCAGCTACTTCACCTACTACCTCATCGACAAACTCGACACCCCGCTGACCTCCGTGGGTGCCGCTGCCGGCACGCTGACACTCATGTCCGCGCCGGTGAGCGTCATCTTCTTCACCGTCTCGGGATGGATCTCCGACAAGATCGGCCGGCGCAAGCCGCTGGTCGTCGTCGCCGGCATCTGCATGGCCGCCGCGCTGGTACTGGCTGGCACCTCGCACGGATTCGTCCAGTTCGCCATCGCATGGGAGCTGTTCGCTGTCGGCCAGGCTATGTACCTCACTGTCGATCTGGCGCTGTGCGTGGCCGTGCTGCCGAACAAAAAGGACACCGGCAAGGACATGTCCATGTTCTCCGTGGCATTGTCCATCGGCCAGGCCGCGGCCCCCGCGTTCGCACCGTTCTTCATCAACATGGGAGCCGGCCAGAACTACCTGCTCTACTGGTGCGTGGCCGCGGTGCTCGCACTGGTCGCCGCCGGCATGATGCCCCTCGTCAAGGGCGTCAAGTAGCGGCATGACGACGTTTCCGCCGGATGCCCGGTTCCTCCGGCGGGGAGTCGTTAACCGAACATGGAACCGGACACCAGAGCATGTCCTGCACGCTGATTCCAGAAACGGCGTACGGGATCGGATAGTCATGGAAGGACCCAATATGAAGGTTGTGGACGTACGTTTCGGACACCGTCGTCCTGCCGATCGTGTCATCGGCTTCGACGATCCTCGTCCGACATTGTCGTGGCGTATAGAGGACATGGCGGATGAATGGCGTCAGGCCGCCGCGCGGATCGAGGTGACCATGGGCGGGACTCCGACTGTGCATGACGTCGCCGTCGCCGACGGGATGTTCCTTCCCTGGCCGGCCGCGCCGCTTTCCTCATACGATTCGGCCACGGTCCGTGTCAGTGTCGCCGGCGCGGACGGCGTATGGTCGGACTGGTCGACGCCGACCACCGTGGAATGCGGACTGCTCGATAAGACGAACTGGAACGCCCGGCCGATCACCCCGGAACCGTTCGTCGGACGTGAGGATCCGGCACCGGTGCTGACCAGACGATTCACCGTGGGGGAGGAGGCGGCGAATGCCCGACTGGCGATCACCACCGGAGGCATCTTCATCGCCTACCTCGATGGGCGACGCATCGGACATGACGAACTGACACCGGGATGGACGGAATACGGCAAGCGCATCCTCTCGCTCACCTACGACGTGACCGACATGCTGACGCCGGGCGACCACGAGCTCGCCGTCATCCTCGGCAACGGCTGGTGGCGTGGCAACCTCACCTGGGCCATGCGCACCAACGTGTACGGGGAGGATCTGTGGCTGCTCGCCGACCTGCGTTGGACGGACAACACCGGCGACCAATCCATTGGCACCGACGACTCATGGTCGTGGCGGGCATCCAATATTCTCGCCAACGACCTGTATCAGGGGCAGGCCGCGGACACGCGAATGCCGCTACTTGGAACCATCGGCGACGATCCGGAAACCCATGCAGTCCGTACCATCGCCATGCCGGACGCAGCCATCGTGCCGATGCCCATGCCTCCGGCCAGGGTGATCGACGAACTGGCCGCACGAGACATCATCACCACCCCGTCCGGCAGAACCGTCATCGACTTCGGGCAGAACGCGACCGGATGGGTACGCCTGACCGTACGTGGCGGCCGGGCCGGCGACACCGTCACCCTGCGCCACGCCGAGGTCATGGAGCACGGCGAACTTGGCGTGCGTCCCCTGCGCAACGCGAAGGCCACCGACACGTTCATTCTCAACGGCGCAGCGGAACAGCAGCTGGAGCCGATGCTCACCCAACACGGGTTCCGCTACGTCGAGGTCGACGGTGTGCCCGGCCTGCGTCCCGAGGACATCACACTGCGTGTGGTGTCCGCCGACATGGACCGGCTCGCATGGTTCGACTGCTCCGACGAACAGGTCAACCGGCTGTTCCTCAACGCGGTGTGGAGCACGATCGACAACTTCATCACAATCCCCACCGACTGCCCGCAGCGCGACGAACGACTCGGCTGGACCGGTGACATCGCCGTATACGCCCCGACCGCTGTCAGACTTCTGGACTCCGCGGCGTTCCTCGCGTCCTGGATGGTCGACGTGGACTCCGATCGTGGCAGTGACGGCGGCATCCCCGTCGTCGTGCCCCAGGTGCTCGACGGACCGCAGCTGACCTGCGGCTGGGGCGACGCCGCCGTACTCGTCCCGTGGGCGATCTATGAGGCCACCGGAGACACGGGCGTGCTCGCCGACAACCTCGCCATGATGGATGCGTTCGTGGACGGCGTGGACCGGCTCACCGGAGGTACGCACATCTGGGCTGGAGGCTTCCAGTTCGGCGACTGGCTCGATCCCACCGCCCCGCCGGACAACCCAGGGGGTTCGAAGGCCGACTCGGACGTGGTCGCCACCGCGTACTTCGCCCACTCCACTCGGCTCGTCGCCCGCGCGCACGCCGCGTTGAACGACGCCGAGGGCGCCGCACGCTACGAGGAACTCGCCGACAAGATCGCGCAGGCGTTCCGCGATGAATACGTGACCGCGGGCGGTCGCGTGCTCTCCGACTGCGCCAGTGTGTACGCCATGGCGATCGCATGGGATCTGCTCGAACCCGGACGCCAGTTCGACGGTGCGGCGAACCGATTCGCCGATATCGTACGTACCACCGGCTTCCGCGTATCCACCGGCTTCCTCGGCACTCCGCTCGTCTGCCCGGCACTGGCCAAGGCCGGACACATGGACCTGGCCATGCGACTGCTACTCGAGCGCGGCTGCCCCAGCTGGCTGTACCCGGTGACGATGGGTGCCACCACGGTCTGGGAGCGCTGGGACTCGATGCTGCCCAACGGCGACATCAACCCCGGCGAGATGACCTCGTTCAACCACTACGCGCTCGGCGCCATCGCAGGCTGGCTCCTTTCCGGTGTCGCTGGCCTGTCGATCAAGGAACCTGGTTACCGCAGGATCGGCTTCACACCGAACACGACTGGCGCGCTGAGCCACGCCCACGCCAGGCAGACGACCCCGTACGGCGTCATCGATGCCGCGTGGAGAATCAACAACGGACGACTGACCGCATCGCTGACCGTGCCCGCCGGTGTCACCGCCGACGTGACCCTGCCCGACGGCAGTGTCCACACGGTCGGTCACGGCAATCACACGTGGGTCGTTGACGTTGACGTCCCGGAACGTCGTATCGCTACGATCCGCGACCTGATCGACGACACTACGTTGTTCAGCGAACTGCGCGACGTACTGCACGAGTGTGGCAACCCGATGTATTCGGGAGACAACGCCGACGTCGTGTTCGCCGGCAACGCCAAGGCGTACCTCGATGATCCGATCAGCGAACTGCCCACCGTGGCATCCTCACGCGGCTACTGCCCGATGCCTGAGCTCATCGTCACCGCGGTCAATGCGTTCATGACCCGGCACGGTCTGTAGGGCCCATACGATCAGGCGGCCTGCCACGCGGTCGGCCGTCATCATGCGATCATCGGCACGATCCGCAAACGACACATAACGACACATAACGACACTTCCACAACACAAAGGAGACCATCATGACCACCGCCAGCACCGCACAATTCCCCGACCGATTCCTCTGGGGAACATCCACCGCAGGACACCAGATCGACGGCGGTGACGAGCACGCGGACACCACGTTCCTCGAACACGTGACCCCGAGCGTGTTCAAGGAACCTGCCGGACTCGCCGACAACAGCTGGAACATGTGGCAGACCGACCTCGACCTGATCCGAGACCACGGGCTCAATGCCTACCGGTTCTCCGTGGAATGGTCCCGCATCGAACCCGAACAAGGCATGGTGGACGACACCGCGCTCGACCACTACGACCGACAGGTCGACGCATGCCTCGAACGCGGCATCACCCCGGCGCTCACCCTCAGCCACTTCACCGCCCCCGACTGGTTCGCCAGGCAGGGCAGCTGGTTCAATCCGCAGGCCGCCGACTGGTTCGCCGACGAATGCACCAGGGTCATGGAACGACTTGGCGACCGTGCGGCATTCGCCGTGACCTTCAACGAGCCCAATCTGCCCCACATCCTCGCCATGGGAGGACTGCCGCCGGAAGCCATCGAACTGCAGCGCGCCTGCCTGGAAGCCGCGACCGCGAAGGCCGGAGTACCGAAATACCGTGCCGGCAACGTGGCGGTTCCCGAGGAATTCGACGAACTGGAAGACGGATTCAAGCGCGCCCACCGCGCCGCCGTCGCCGCGATCCGCGCCGTCGCCCCGTCCGTGCCGGTCGGACTGTCCCTGTCCGTGATGGACGACACCTACGTGACCGAACGCGGCAAGGAACTCTGCCAGCAGAGGCGGGACGCATGCTACGGCACATGGGTCGACGCCGTGCAGGGTGATGACTTCATCGGCGTGCAGAACTACGAACAGCTGGTATTCGGCGACGATGGCATCCTGCCGCCTCCCGAAGGCGAACCCGTCAACGGCATGGGAACCGCGATCCGCCCCGAATCCCTGGCTCACGCGGTGCTGTATGTGCACGAGCTGACCGGCCTGCCGGTCGTGGTCACCGAACACGGTATCTCCACCGATGACGACGCGCTGCGTTGCACGTTCCTCAAGGAATCCCTCAGCCCGCTCATCCATCTGGTCCGTGACGGCGTTCCCGTCAAGGGATACTTCCACTGGACCCTGATGGACAACTTCGAATGGGTGTCCGCCTACGACTCGCGACTCGGTCTGTGCTCCGTGGACCGCGAATCCGGCACCTTCGAGCGAACCCCCAAGCCCAGCTTCTCCGTCTACCAGCACCTCATCGAAACCACCGTGCTGTGACGTCGAGAAGGTAGCGAGTATGAGCGGGTGTCTGCCTGATCTTTGGGAGATTGGGCAGACACCCGCCCTTTGTTTGTTATTGTCCGGGTGTTTCCGGACACGAGTCTGGGTATTT
>NZ_JEOG01000037.1:0-11886 GCF_006408715.1 Bifidobacterium sp. UTCIF-39
ATATCGAGACCAACTTTGGCTTGTTTGAAGCGTACATCCATGACCACGCCATTATGGGCTATGGCGTTACGAAGATCCTTAAGAGCGAAAATACTACTGCCGAGTATGGCCGCCGAATCATAATTGCTTGGCAGATTGAGGTCGCCGACTATGGAGGCTTTCAGCCGGGGAGCTAAGCACTGGTAGAACATGCCGAAAGTTCCCAAAGTCATTACCTCGAACAGAGCCCAGATCGGCACATCCTTATCCTCGTTCAGGAAGTGCTGGATTACGGGAACCGAGTTTTTGTAACGCTGTGCCAGTAAGGCATCAATTTCATTCTTGAGCCGCATGCGCCGCAACAAAGCGGACTTGTAGTCACGCGTTCCCTTCAACGAACGGTAGAAGGTGAGACTTTGCATGTACACCTGCTCAATAGATTCAGATCCAGCATCGGCCAGTACCGCTTCCAACGTGTAGTTCTTCAGAGCAGTTTCAACGAAGATGATCCGCGGGTATATCAATGTTTTCAACGCCATATCGCAGTCATTCAAAGCCGTTACTTGAGTGAACTCGGTAAGGGGAAGACGATTCTTGGCTGTTCCGGCAAACCGATATCCCTTATAGCCATGGTAGTATCCCAGATTTTTCAGCATCTGACGCTGCTCATCGGAGATCGCAACGCCATTGTCTCGTAAGTGCTGCATCAACTCATCTAATGTCTTCATTGCTGAGTTCTCCTTCTATATCATCGGGAAATCCGGTCGATTTGCGTTCAAGTGCGCTTGAAGTGCGACTATGGAGTCACGATATCAACCGATTTCGATATCGAATGATTTCTCTGCGCGTCTGCAAAGGAGCAATGATGTTCGAACCCACAACCGTGTACACGCCCGCGCCCAGCCGATACGATGACATGGTCTATAACCGTTGCGGCAATTCCGGTTTGAAGCTGCCGGCACTGTCACTGGGATTCTGGCACAATTTCGGCGATCTCACACCGTATGAGCACATGAAGCAGCTGGTGTTCACGGCGTTCGACCATGGCATCACGCATTTTGATCTGGCGAACAACTACGGACCGGAGCCGGGACAGGCCGAGAAGAACTGCGGCCGCCTGTTGCGCCAGTATTTCCGTGGTCATCGTGACGAACTGATCATCAGCACCAAGGCCGGTTATGAGATGTGGCAGGGGCCGTACGGCGATGGGGGCAGCCGCAAGTATCTGCTGTCGAGTCTGGATCAGAGTCTGGAACGTCTGGGTTTGGATTACGTGGATATCTTCTACCATCACCGTCCGGATCCGGAGACGCCGCTTGAGGAGACGATGAGCGCGCTGGCGCAGGCGGTGAGCAGCGGTAAGGCGCTGTACGTGGGTCTGTCGAACTATGACGGCCCGACGATGGAGAAGGCGACGGCGATGCTGCAGGAGCTGCGTGTGCCGTTCATCATCAATCAGAACAAGTTCAATATTTTCGATCGTCGTCCAGCGGATAACGGACTGCTGGATGCGGCGGAACGGCTCGGCAAGGGCGTGATCACGTTCAGCCCGCTGCAGCAGGGACTGCTGACGAACCGGTATCTGAACGGCGTGCCGGACGACAGCCGTATCAAGGCGGATGGCCGGTTCCTGCACGAGAACGCGTTGACGCCGGAGCGTCTGGCGCAGATTCGCGCGTTGAATGATCTGGCCGCCGACCGTGGTCAGACGCTGGCGGAGATGTCGGTGGCGTGGCTGCTGCATCATCCGGCGGTGACGACCGTGCTGGTGGGCGCGTCGAAGCCGCAGCAGATCGTCGACAACATCGGCGCGCTGAAGAATCTTGAGTTCAGCGACGACGAACTGCGCCGCATCGACGAAATCGCACTCGGCAAGTAACACAGGCGCACCGAAGGAAGACGTACAAAGGTACACACCCCGTAAAAATCATCGGATAACGCGTGCGGCATCAAGGCGCAGAAGACGAAGGCGTACAAAGGTACGTCGAGTCTTCTGTAACGCAGATGACGCTCCGCTATCCGATGATTTGGAATTATTCACATGATGCGTGCGACACCAAGGCGCACCGAAGGAAGACGTACAAAGGTACGTCGACTGAGGAGCAACGCAGGCGGCGCTCCATCATGTGAATAATTCAGATGTCGTAGCGCCAGGAACGGTCAGTCACCACACGTGCCATGGCGAGTCCAACGGGCAGGCAGATGATGACCATGAAGGCGCGGAAGGCCCAGTCGAGGGCGTTTTGGGTGTCGAACTGGCCGAGGTAAAACATGGCGCGGTACATGTACATGCCGGGAACCATGATGACGATGGAGGGGACGGTGAGGCAGATACGGGGGTAGCCGAGGTGTGGGGGAAGCCAGCCGTGGCGGACGGAGGAACGCCAGCCGGCGGCGAGGAGACCGGCGAGGAAGGCACCGATGAAGGTGGCGGCTTCCGGGGGAACGCTGAGAAGGTCCTGGATTTCCAGACGCAGGGTGTCGGTGATGGCACCAATGGAGGCGGCGACGAGGCACATGCGCTGGGGGGAGTTGAACATGACGGAGAAGCCCCAGACGCCGATGAAGGCGAAGATGAAGCGCAGGACGCCGGTGACGGCGGCACTGAGGCCTTGGGGTTCAAAGCCTTGGGGGTTGAGGAAGACGATGCGGGCGACGGCCCAGCCTGCGAGGGTGGCCATGAGGATGATGGAGAGCGCGTAGGTGAGTCGTTGGATGCCGGAGGGGAAGTCGATTTTGGCGATGTCGAGGCCGCCGGTGATGAGGGGGAATCCGGGGATGACGAAGAGCATGGCACCGATGTAGGCGGTGTCATGGGCGAGCGCGATGGGATCGTAGAAGCCGATGAGTCGCAGGGTGCCGGTGCAGGCGAGCGCGGCGACGAAGACGGCGACGAAGGTGACGAAGAACTGGTTGAGGTGCTTGGCGAAGAGTTTGCGACGGAGCCAGTGTCCGATGCCGGCGCCGACGAATGCGGCGATCATGTCGTAGAGTCCGCCGCCGAGGAGAAAGACGAAGGACGCGCAGGCGATGGCGGATGCGAATCCGGCGAATTCGGGGCTGTAGAGCGGCTTGCGATGTTCGATAAGGTCGAGTCGTTCGTGGGCCTGTCGCACGGTGATGGGATGGAAGTCCGGGTGCGCGGGGTTGATCGGATTGGTGTGGTGTTCGAAGTGTTTGGCGTATTCGCACGGGGGTTTGATGCCGCGCTTGGTGTCATGTTTGAGACTGCCTGTGGCGGCAGCGCGGGAAATGGGATCGTTATCCCCGGAGTTTTCCGCATGCTGTGGATCGTGTGAAGCGTGCGGGTTGCGGTCGTCAGGGACGTTGTGCGAGTCATGCGCGTGAGCGTTTATCTGTTCGGCGATGGGATCGGTGCTGTCCTGACGCTGCTGTCGGGCGATTTCATCGAGGCGTTCCTGTGCGGTGGATGCGCTGGTGGGCTGCATGGGCAGATCGGCATCTGCCGTGCCGTCCTGCGCGTTCGCGTTTGCCGGGGAATTGGCTTCGGGATGTTTGGCGGCGCGACGTTCCTCCTTGGAGGCTTCGGCGGATAGCTGCGAGGCGTCACGCACGTCGAGGTGTTCCACCAGGGTGTCGGAGACTTTGAGTCCGCGGCTGTGGTAGACGGCGGAGTGGCCGAGGTTGACGCTGAACCAGTCGGCGAAGTGTTCGAGCAGCCAAATGCGTTCGGTATTGACGCCGGTGGTGGGGAGATCCACGACCTCGGTGTTGCGGTTCTTGCCGTCGGTGCAGGAGGCTTCGATGTCGGTGAGGTTGACGTCGGCGCGCACGTGCACGCCAAGCGGGTAGGCGATGCGATGCATCATCTGGCGTACACGGTAGCTTCCGGTGCCGGCAGCCAGATCGAGCATACCGACGCGTACGATCACGCTGGTTTTTGCGGCAATGCCCGCCTCTACCACGGGCTTGTCGAGATCCCGTTCGATGTCTTCCATGTCAAGCGGAATGGAGTGGGTGTGGAATTTGGTGACCTTATCGACGCCGGCGGGAATCGCGGCGCCGTGAGGGGTCCCGTTCTTGTCATGCTTCTTCCCGAAAATCACACTTCCTATTTGTACTCCTGCGCACAGAACGAGGCGTAACGAAAGCGGATTTACGGCACTGTGAAGCGAATCCAAGGTACGTAGACAACTCGAGATTGTCCATTATGAAAACTTCCCGTAATAAACGGAGAGTTCGGCGCAATAGAATGGTGGGGCGTCTGTTCATCGGCTTTGGGTTCGGAACGGTCGGCAGCCATAACTGCGGAGGAGCCGCAGAACGCCGATAGACGAACAACCGATGACGAGGCAAAGGAGGTCTGAATGACAGACGAGACGATTAAAGCCGCCGATTCGGGAATCGTTAGCACCGGAACCGGCACGAAGGGTCCCGAGGAGCAGAATCTTCCTGCCAACCTTGGCGACAATATGGATCTGTTCCTTCGTTTGCTGCGTACGGTGCTGAAAGAGTACGACGGTAATCTGCTGGACAACTTCGATCAGCTGCTGGAATACGCCAATGAGGCGACCAGTGGCGAGTTCGGTGGCACCAGCGGGGAATACGACGACGATGATCCTGAGCAGGTCGGCTTTGAAAAGGCCGTGAAGCTCATTGATTCGGTATCCGTGGATGACGCCACTCTGCTGGCCCGCGCATTCACCACATACTTCCATCTGGCGAATCTGTCGGAGGAGAACTACCGAGTCAGCGTTCTGCATGAGCGCGAGAAGCAGGTTCCCGTCGACGCCCCCACCGATCCGATCAACGAAATGACCGGCGCGTACAAGCGCATGATCGAGGAGTGCGGACCGGCGAAGGCCAAGGAGCTGCTGGAGAAGCTGGAGTTCCATCCGGTGTTCACCGCGCACCCGACCGAGGCCCGTCGTAAGGCCGTGGAAGGCAAGATCCGTCGTATCGCCGAGCTGCTGGAGGAGCGCCCGCGTCTGGGTGGTTCCGATCTGGCGGAGAACGAGCGTCTGATGCTCAATGAGATCGACGCCATGTTCCGTACGTCTCCGATCGCGCTGAAGAAGCCGACCCCTGTTGAAGAGGCCGACACGATTCTTGACATCTTCGATAACACGCTGTTTGACACCGTGCCGAAGGTGTACCGCCGCTTTGATGATTGGGTGCTGGGCGACAAGGCGGGCAAGGTTCCGCCGGCATGCCCCGCTTTCTTCCACCCGGGCAGCTGGATCGGTTCCGACCGTGACGGCAACCCGAACGTGACCGCTCGCGTGAGCCGTCAGGTGGCTCGCAAGTTCAGCGATCATGTGATCGCGAAGCTTGAGAAGGCCACCCGTGAGGTGGGCCGTAACCTGACGCTGGAATCCAAGGACACCAAGCCGTGCGCCGGCCTGCTGAGCCTGTGGAGCCACCAGCGTGAGATGAGCGAGCGCCTGACCGAGAAGGCCGAGCTGATCTCCACCAAGGAGCCGCATCGCGCGGTGATGCTGGTGATCGCCGACCGTCTGCACGCCACCATTGAGCGTGACACCGATCTGATGTACCACTCCTGCGATGATTACATCGCCGATCTGAAGACCGTGCAGAAGTCGCTGGCCGACGCCGGTGCTCCGCGTAGCGCGTATGGTCCGCTGCAGACGCTGATCTGGCAGGCCGAGACGTTCGGTTTCCACATGGTCGAGATGGAGTTCCGTCAGCACTCCGTGGTGCATTCCCGTGCTCTTGCCGATATTCGCGAGCACGGTCTGCATGGCGAGCGCGGCGAACTGCAGCCGATGACCCGCGAGGTGCTCGACACCTTCCGCGCGCTCGGTTCGATTCAGCGTCGTAACGGTACGAAGGCCGCTCGCCGCTACATCATCTCGTTCACCAAGTCCGCTCAGAACATCAAGGATGTGTACGAGCTCAACCGTCTGGCGTTCGAGCACCCGGAGGATGCGCCGATCATCGACGTGATTCCGCTGTTCGAGCAGCTTGAGGATCTGCAGAACTGCGTGGATGTGCTTGACGCCATGCTGAAGATCCCGGAGGTACAGGCCCGTCTGAAGGCTACCGGCCGTAAGCTCGAGGTCATGCTTGGCTACTCCGATTCGTCGAAGGATGCCGGTCCGACCACGGCTACGCTGGCCCTGCATTCGGCCGAGGCGCGCATTGTGGAATGGGCTGAGGCCAACAACCTTGATCTGACGCTGTTCCACGGTCGTGGCGGTGCCGTCGGTCGTGGCGGTGGCCCGGCCAACCGTGCCGTGCTTGCCCAGCCGCGTGGTTCCGTGAACTGCCGTTTCAAGCTCACCGAGCAGGGCGAGGTCATCTTCGCCCGTTACGGCAACCCGGTGCTGGCCGTGCGCCACATCGAGTCCGTTGCTTCGGCCACGTTGCTGCAGTCCGCTCCGAGCGTGGAGAAGACGAACACGGAGATGACCGCGAAGTACGCCGACATGACCAAGCAGCTGGATGACGCGTCTCACGCGCGCTTCCTCGATCTGCTGAACACGCCGGACTTCGCCCCGTGGTTCTCCATCGTCACCCCGCTTACCGAGGTCGGTCTGCTGCCGATCGGCTCCCGTCCGGCCAAGCGTGGTCTGGGCGCGAAGTCGCTCGACGATCTGCGTACGATCCCGTGGGTGTTCTCCTGGGCTCAGGCCCGCATCAACCTGGCCGCCTGGTACGGTCTGGGTTCCGCATGCGAGCAGTTCGGCGACCTTGCCACCATGCGCAAGGCGTATCAGGAGTGGCCGCTGTTCAGCACCTTCATCGACAACATCGAGATGTCGCTGGCCAAGACCGATGAGCGTATCGCCAAGCTGTATCTGGCTCTCGGCGATCGTGCGGATCTGCGCGACAAGGTGCTTGATGAGATGGCGCTCACCCGTAAGTGGGTGCTGAAGATCGTGGGTGACGAGTGGCCGCTGCAGCACCGTCACGTGCTCGGTCAGGCTATTCGAATCCGCTCGCCGTACGTGAACGCGCTGTCGGTCACGCAGGTGCGTGCGCTGCGTTCGGTGCGTCGTCGCGACGAGAAGAACGAGCTGAGCGAGTCTCAGACCGCGGACTTCATCTACCTGATCCTCTGCACCGTGTCCGGTGTGGCGGCAGGCCTGCAGAACACGGGCTGATCAGCCGCCGGTCTCCCGGTTCCCGTTGACAGGGCTCGCAAGGATACGTTCCGTTTCGGATGTACCCTTGCGGGCCTTTGTCATTTGACTCATACCGTCAGCCGGTCTGGGTCAAACCGGACATGATATTTACCGGTCTGGGTATAACCATGTCATGAGGAATCAATACGGGGAGTGCTCGTGACACGGTTATACCCAGACGTCTGGTTTGACCCAGACTTATGGGACCGGATTCCCCCAGACCCGTGTCCCGATTCACCCAGACCCTAATTCGATACGTCCGGTTTGACCCAGACCTAAGTCCGATTCACCCAGACCCGTGTCCGGTTTGCCCCAGACCTAAGTCCGATGAGTTCCGATTACCCCAGATCCAGACTGATGTCACAGCACACGGGTTTCATTACAAGTGGAGGTGCAGCATGGCACAGAATGAATACGATGAGCAGAATGGCCGTACCCGCGCCGACGCGGCATGGAGCCGGATGTTGGCGGGCAATCGTCGTTTCTCCGAAGGCAAGGCGGAGCATCCATGGCAGGATCGCGAAACCCGCGAATCGTTGATCGACGAGCAGACGCCCGACGCGGCGGTGCTGTCGTGCTCGGACTCCCGGGTGCCGCCGGAGATCATCTTCGACGAGGGACTGGGCGATCTGTTCACCATCCGTACTGCCGGTGAGGTTGTGGACGAGGCCGTTCTTGAATCATTGGAATACGCAGTGCAGCATCTGCGCGTCAGTCTGATCGTGGTGATGGGTCATCAGAACTGCGGCGCGGTGGCCGCCGCCATGAAGGTGTTATCCGGCGACGAGAACACGGAGGACGAAGGATTCCGATCGATTCTCATGCGCGAGGTGGGCGCATCGGTACGCCTGGCCTTGGATTCCGATCTGGACACCGCCGAGGATGTGGAACGCATCCATGTGGCGCAGACGCTGGAGGCACTGGTCACCGATTCGGCCGTGATCCGCAACGCCGTGCATTCGGGCGAAGTGTCGCTTGTCGGTGCCCGCTACAAGATGGACGACGGCAAGGTGGAGGTACTGTCGTTCTGATCATTCCCCGTGTGGAGGAACAGACGGGGATGATAAGCCGATCCGTTCCTCCACCATGGCAGTGGCAAAGGGATCAACCCCTGCTGGTGGGGGCTTCCATTAGTGTGGAATCATGTCACTTGGTTTGAATATCCTGCTGATTTTCGTCTTTCTGGTCATCGGTGCCGTATTCGCAGGCACCGAGCTGGCTCTGGTAAGCTTGCGCGGCTCTCAGATCGAACAGATGGAACAGGAGGATGCCCGCGGTGCCCGCGTGGCAAAGATCGCCCGCGATCCGAACACGTTCCTGTCCACCGTGCAGATCGGCGTCACACTGTCCGGCTTCCTGTCCGCATCGTTCGGCGCATCGTCCATCGCACCGTTCCTGATCCCGCTGGTCGAAAGCTGGGGCGTGCCGACGTTCGTGGCCAATCCACTCATCACCATCGGCCTGACGCTCATCATCTCCTACTGCTCGATCGTGATCTCGGAAATGGTGCCCAAGCGCATCGCCATGCAGAAGACCGAGGAGATCGCACGCGCCGTCGTGCCCGCGATCGACGTGTTCGCCACAATCTGCCGACCGATCATCTGGCTGATCGGCAAGAACACGAACGGCATCGTACGACTGCTTGGTTTTGATCCGAACGAAACCGAAACCGAAGTGTCCGATGATGAGCTGCGCGTACTCGTGTCGTCGAACACGAACCTGAGCAAGGACGAGCGCGTGATTCTCGATGACGTATTCGACGCATCCGAAACGATCGTCGCCGAGGTGATGCGTCCACGCGCCGACGTCGTGTTCATCGACGGCGATATGCCGCTCGACAAGGCGGCCGACTTCGTGCACGACATGCCGTACTCCCGTTATCCGGTGATCGGCAAGGACTTCGACGACGTACTCGGCTTCGTGCATGTGCGTGACCTGCTCGACGTACGTAACAAGCAGGCGCAAACCGTGGCCGACGTGACACGCGAAGGCATCTCACTGCCCGGCACGTCGAAACTGCTGCCCAGCCTGTCTCTGCTGCGCAAGCGCGGCATCCATCTGGCCATCGTGATCGACGAATACGGCGGCACCGACGGCATCGTGACACTGGAAGACATGACCGAGGAACTCGTGGGCGACATCCGTGACGAATACGATCTGCCCGAGGAGGCCGGCGGCAAGAAGCCTGGATCGGCATTCATCGGTGGCGTGGCACGCATCGACGGCGGCATGACGATCGAGGACTTCGACGAACTCACCGGCATCGAACTTGAGGACGGCCCGTACGAGACCGTGGCCGGATACTTCCTCGCCAAGACCGGTGAAATGGGCAAGGTCGGGGCCGTACTGCATTCCGACGACGGCTACGACATGGTTATCACCGAGGTGGACGGCAGGCGTATTCAGACGATCGAGGTGCGGAAGCGTGACGGCAATAGTACCGCCGGCACTGGTAGCGGCATCGGCAACATTGGGCGCGACGACAACGCTGGGCGGGTCGACAACGGTACCGATGATCATGAGAACGACGATCGCAATGATGACGGGCGCGACGAACGTTCGTGATGCCCGTAGTGCTCAGACTGCGATAGAAGCACCCGTCGGCACAGCACGACTCGCCCCCGATATGCCGTGAGCATCGCTCACATCATTGCAATATCGCGGCGGATCGTTTCTTCGCTGAGCGTTGAACGATTTACCGACCGCACGTATCTAGAATTGAAGTACCATTCCGTCCGTCCAACATAAGGAGGAATATCATGACGCTTCCGTTCACTGTCCCCGGTCTAAGCGAAGAACAGGCCGAGAAGTCCATCGCCATTCTGCAGAACCGTCTCAGCCAGGAGCAGGAGGCCGCTCTGGTCCTCAAGCACGCCCACTGGAACGTGACCGGCCCGAACTTCATCGCCGTGCACGAGATGCTCGACCCGCAGGTCGACGTGGTGCTCGCCCAGGCCGATGAGACCGCCGAGCGCATCGCTACGCTGGGTGGTTCGCCCGACGGCACGCCTGACGCGATCGTGCGCAACCGCTCGTGGAAGAGCCTGGATCTCAAGGGCCGCGCATCCACCGAGGAATACATCAAGGCGCTCATCGACTACTACGACGTGTTCATCACCGACGACCGTAAGGCCATCGCCGAACTCGACGAACTGGACGTGGTCAGCTCCAACATCATTCAGGACCATGTGCAGGCGCTGGAGCTGTTCCAGTGGTTCCTGCGCAGCCACATCGCGTAGTTACGCAGCCACAATCGCGTAGCTGATCGTCTGATCCGCTTGGATTCCGATCGGATCAGACGATTATGCGCAATGGACCCGCAGCGGGCGTCGTTTCGCTGCGGGTCTATTGTGTAAACCTCACTGACCCGCACTCAGGCGGGCTCCATACTGCGGGTCTGCGGCTCGAATGCGATAAACCCGCATTTCGCCGCCGCCTTCGCTGCGGGTCTGTAATTCAGACGCGACGAACCCGCAGTACAGAGTCGGTTCCAATGCGGGTTCGTTGCAGATGATTGTTGAACCCGCACATAACCAACCGCACGGATTCCCGATGCCAACTACGATCCGGCCTCGTTGCGGAGTGGCACGCGCTCGAGTTCGTCACACCAGCTGGTTGAGCTCCCGACGCAGACGCCGCCATTCGGGCAGATATGCGGTCATACGCCGACGAAATCCCTCGCCGTGGTTACGTTCCCACAGATGCGTGAGTTCGTGCACGAGCACGTATTCCAGATATCGTTCCGGCAGATACGCCAGCTCCAGATTGAGACGGATTCGCCCGGTGGCAGGAGTACACGATCCCCATCGTGACGTCATTGCCCGCAACGAGATGTTCGTCGGTGATTTGCCGATGATCGGCGTCCATTTCCGTAACAGTTCCGGCAGACGCGCGTTGATGATCCGCTTTGCCTGAGTTTTGCGGGCCGTGGTCCACGGTTGTCCGAACGACGGACGTGCGGGAGTGGGCGTATTCGTTCCGGATTCGCTGCCGTTCGCGTTACGGCCATCCGCGCCCGGCGCACCGTCCACGGCGTTGAATCGCGCTGCATGATCGAGAATCCGCTTCCGGGACGTCATGATCCACGTCCGACGAGAGCGCACGAATTCCTCGATGCGTCTATGACTTGTCCGCACCGGCGCGGTGATCTCGATACGACCGTCCGGCGGCTTGATACGCAGATACATGTTCTTCACCGCCTTGCGCGAGACCCGTATACGGAGATCATCCATTTCCAGGATCTCCACCGCCAGCGTTCTTTTCCCGGCCATGTTCCTCCCTCCGCAACACGTATACTCCACGACTCCACGACGACCGATCTGCTCGCCCCCGACACCGATAGCGGTGGTTCATCACCACCATCATGCATTATGCGCTGTGCATCATGCCCAAACGACAAAATCCGCATGAATTCGCGTACCTCCGCGCGGCTTGAAACCGCCCAAAACCCGCATAAAATAAGGCGACACGCCGATATTAGACAGAACAGGAACCCATCGCTATAGTAATTGCTTGTGCGATTTCGAGATTGCACATGGATCGGGCCCGTAGCTCAGGTGGTTAGAGCGCATCCCTGATAAGGATGAGGTCGGAGGTTCAAGTCCTCCCGGGCCCACACAGAGAAGACAGCGGCTTTTCGAGCCGCTTTTTTTCTCTCAAAACTGGGGCATTGGCGCAGCTGGTAGCGCATCTGCTTTGCAAGCAGAGGGTCGCCGGTTCGAACCCGGCATGCTCCACTATTCAAAACCCTTGGAATTGCAACGATTCCGAGGGTTTTTGTTCTTGCATTTTCTGCTTA
>NZ_JEOG01000038.1:0-9737 GCF_006408715.1 Bifidobacterium sp. UTCIF-39
TTTCTTCCTATAACCTACCCGGTTATACCCAGAGCCGCCGGTTATACCCAGAATAAGAGTCCGGTCATACCCAGAACAGGAGCACATGAACCACCTCGAGCCGAAGCCTAGATGATCAGTAATGAAACCCGAAACGCCAACCTGATGAAATGCAACGCCCTGCTGTTCCCGATCGTAAGGACTCGGCCTTAGAGGCTTGGTTGAATTCTTTCTTCTTACCTTCGTCCCTTTTTGCCCTCTATGCGGTCCTTGAGTGCTGGGTATATTTCCTAGTGTGCTTAGCGGATGGGGTGGGCATACTGTTCCAGATCGTAAGGACTCGGCCTGAGCGGCCCGGAGCGTATCTGGAACAGTATGCCCACCTCGTCCGCGAAAGCTCCTACCACCACCCAGCACTCCCGCTCCCCGGCGCGTCGACTGGACAAAACCAACAACCCATACTAAGTTACCAAGTAGTAACTTAAGTTGTTTGGCGAAGAACGTTCCGGTTTCGTCAAACGACTTACGTTACGCCCATCACGTCAACAAGCCTTACTCACCCTTGGGCTCCCGACTGATCGGGCCGAGACTTGACTCCATCCGACGTCCATCGCAGCACGTCGGTATCGATCGCCGTCCAAACATCAGGAGGACATCATGACCGCAGCAACCGAAGCCAAGGCCGCATCCACTGCAGCAACCATTGTCGATCCGATCCCCGTCGTACATGTCAACCCGCAGTCCAATGCCGACGCAACCGACACCCCACACGTCGAACGCTACGGTCTGTTTGAAATCAACCTCGACGGAACATCCGACGGCAATCCATACGTCGACGTGGAACTCACCGCCGACTTTATCAGCGCGACCACCGGCGAAACCGTCGCCGTCGGCGGATTCTATCGAGGCAACGGTCGGTATTCCATCCGATTCATGCCGATCGAGGAAGGCGAATGGCGGTACGTCACCCACTCCACCGATCCCGCGCTGAATACCATCGCCGGCGAACTCATCGCCGATCCGGCCGGCGACAACAACCACGGTCGCGTGTTGCGCGCCACCGATGTGCACCGTGCCGGCATATACGAAGCCGATCCGGCCGGCGGCGAGCTCAGATTCCAGTTCAGCTACGAGGACGGCATCCGCTACCTGCCCTTCGGCACCACCTGCTATGCGTGGACCAGCCAAAGCCAGGACGTACAGGACGACACCGTCGCCGCGCTCGCCGCGACTCCGTTCAACAAGATCCGCATGTGCGTATTCCCCAAGTTCTACGACTTCAACAATGCCGACCCCGACGTGTTCGCCTACGAAGGAGACATGGAACACGGCTTCGACCACACGCGGTTCAACGAGGAACTGTTCGCCAACCTCGATCGTCGTATCGGACAGTTGTGTGCGCTCGGCATCGAAGCGGACATCATCCTGCTGCACCCGTACGACAAGGAACAGTGGGGCTTTTCCAAGATGAGCCGCGAGGACGACATCCGGTATCTCTCCTACATGGCCCGACGCTACGGCGCGTATCGCAATGTATGGTGGTCGCTCGCCAACGAATACGATCTCATGCCGCAGAAATCCCTCGAGGACTGGCGGACATACGCGCGCGTGGTCATGGCCAACGACGCGTTCGACCATCTGCGGTCGATCCACAACTGCGTGACCGTCTACGACTACAACGAACCGTGGTGCACGCACTGCTCGATCCAGCGCGTGGACGTCACACGCACCACCGAATGCATCGCCGACTGGCGTGAGGCCTACGGCAAGCCCGTAGTGTGTGACGAACCCGGCTACGAGGGCAACATCTACTGGGGCTGGGGCAGCCTACCAGCCACCGAACTCATGCGTCGTTACTGGGAGGGCCTGATGCGATGCGGCACCGTGACGCACGGCGAGACGTTCATCGACAAGGGCGACCAGATCTGGTGGGCGCATGGCGGCAAACTGCATGGTGAAGCCCCCGAGCGCATCGCGTTCATGAGGCGTATCTTCGAGGCCGCACCGCGTGCCGCGAGTCCGCTCGGCGCCAACACTGATCCGTCCGCTGTGTGGAGCGTGAATCCGGTCGATGCCTCGCAGCCGCTCAACGGCGCGATGGAAAAGGCCATGAAGTTCTGGGATGTGCCCGTGCTCCGTTCCGGCACCGAATGGCAGCTCGTGTACTTCGGCTGGTATCAGCAGCTCTACCGCGAATTCGATCTGCCTGCAGGCGGCGAGTACACGGTCGACGTGATCGACACGTGGAACATGACCGTCGAGCGCATGCCCGGCACCTACACCGGCACAGTGCGCGCCGACCTCGGCGGCAGACAGTATATGGCCGTGCGCATCCAGCGCGTGTGAGTTTGCGGAAGCCGCTGCCCGCCCATTGTTCGGCATTGTCCGCCATTGTTCGCTGACGGATACAATCGGAAACGAACGGAGTGTTTGTCCCGAACAGGAGTAGAGTACTTGCGTCGGTCAAACAGGTGACCGACGCAACCGATCCGTACGCGACAATGGCACGAGGGCACTGACGAACACCATCCAATCCAACCCCCGACACTATGCCCGCATCGTGTGACGGCAACGGATATCGCCGTACACCGTACGGCGATGGACTGAGGCTGAGTGGAAACGGGTGAGATATGGCATCGATGGACATTGACGAACGTGATGAACAGGCAGATGAACACAACGAACGGACCACGGAACAACGTCATACAAAAGATTGCCAGGGCGGCAACGACAATCATGTGCAATGCCTGGCGGTGAAGGTCGGCGAGAACGGTAAGGATCGTGAGAACGGCAAGGGATCGAATCCGCGAGGGAGCCGGAACTCCAACGTCTCACGAACCCTTACCGGCGAGGAATCCTATCGCGACGGGCATCTCACCCATACCGCGTTCGTATCACTCGCGATCCTCACCTTCATCACGTTCGTCGGTAACTTCACGCAGCTCCAGCTCAGTTCCGCACTGCCGTCGATCGTCACCGAATTCCACGTGAGCGTGACCACCGGGCAATGGCTCACCTCGGTGTTCCAGCTCGTCATGGGCGTGATGGTGCCGCTCACCGCATTCATGACCAAGCGATTCTCCACGCGACAGATCGTCATTACCTCGATGCTCGTGTTCACGATCGGATCCGCGCTCGCCTGGGTTGCGCCATCGTTCATTCTGCTGCTGGTGGGCCGCATGCTCGAGGCCATTGGTACCGGTGTGATGTGGCCGGTGCTGCAGATCACCGTGTTCTCCATCTACCCGCTGTCCCGGCGAGGCATGGCCATGGGCACCGTGGGTCTGGCGATGAGTGTGGCGCCGGCGCTCGGCCCCACACTGGGCGGCTGGCAGACCGATATGGGCGGTTGGCGTTCCATCTTCCTCACCCTTACCGTGGTCGGCGTGCTGTGCCTGATCGCGTCGGCGGTATGGCTGCATAACTTCGGTGCGCATGACCCGTCGGTCAAGGCTGACTTCTTCTCGGTGATGCTGTCGATCTTCGGATTCGGCGGACTCATGTTCGGCTTCACGAACATCGAATCCTTCCCCATCACCCATCCGATGACCTGGCTGCCCATGACGATCGGCGTGCTTGGCATCATCTGGTTCGTTACCCGACAGCTGCGTCGTGACAAGCCACTGCTCAATCTGCGGGTGCTGACGAACCGCGGGTTCATGGTCGGCACCATCATCGCGTCGATCGCGTTCTTCGCGTTCAGCTCGATCATGGTGATCATGCCGTTGTATATCCAGAACGATCGCGGATATTCGGCCACGCTCAGTGGCCTGATCATGATGCCCGGCGCGATCGGCATGGCCATCACGCAGTTCTTCGGCGGCAAGGCGCTCGACCGGTTCGGTGCCCGGCCCGTTGTGATCAGCGGTAGCGTGATCCTGACGCTTGGCACATTCGCCATGAGTCTGATCTCCATGCATTCGTGGATCTGGTGGGTGTCGATCTGCCAGTTCACCCGTCAGATCGGCATGGGCTTTGTGCTCATGCCCGTGACCACGTGGTCGCTCAATTGTCTTGCCCCGGAGGACGTGTCGGCCGGATCATCCGTGACGAACACCGCACGTCAGATCGCCGGTGCCATGGGCGCCCCGGTGCTGGTCATCCTTATGGAGACCATGGCCGCCGCCCGCAAGGCCGCCCTTGGTGGTGGAGCGGACGTCGCCATCGCATCCAGCATCTTCGGCATCCAGTGGGTACTGCGCATCAGCGGCCTGTTGTGCGTGGGCATGGTGTTGATCGCCGTGTTTGGCGTGCGCGGTCAGGGTGCCGGTACTGCGCATGGCGCCTTGCAGCGCGTCCGCGAGGTCCGCGTGCGTGCGCATCGGTAGGTGGTGCCGTCTCTGTCCTCCCCCGATGGGTTTATATCTCGAGCTCAGACGGGCTAACTACGCTTCGCTAGGTTGATTTCGGGCTTTGCGGGCATCTTACTACGCTTCGCTGGGTTGTTGTAGGGAGCTTTTGCGGCAAAACCCATTCAGCTTCAATGGGGTACGAGGTCGGGCTGTTTTCGCATCTGCCTAGTGAGGCGTGATTAGACCTCAGCATGAGGTGATATCTGCCTACCGAACGCGGGATAGGCGGGATGGGCGGGATAGGCATGTCGAGCGTTCCGGCGCAATGATTGAATCCGGAATTCGAGCCCGGTGAAAAAGAGAACCCCGGCGGGTTGGGCGCCGGGGTAGAGAGAGGAAGAGAGAAGAGGGGTTCAGTTATCGGGTTCCGAGTGGAACCTGATCAGCGGTTGTTTCCGTTGACAGTTCTTATATAACCGCATGACTCTTGGGGCAAGGATGTCAAATCCTTGGACTTTTCTGGGCAAAACGTGGCGATTATGTGATGTCGTATGAAACGGCGCGCTGCGTGTGTCATGCGGCGTGTGTCGCGCGGATGAATCCGTGACCATGCCATGTATGTCATGCGCGGCGGCGTCTCCGATTATGGAAAAAAGTGGTTACCGATATGCGTCCGGTGGTGTATCGGTATACCGTATTACTGTCTGGATGCTGCCTGTCGAGTTCGCAATTGTGGCGAAAGACCGGGAAGATCACGGGCGACGGGATGCCGTCCACAGACGCAAACAACGAAAACAGCAGACGACACGAGAACGGCGAACTGTGCGCAGGCCGTGGGAGGCGCTATGGAGAAGATCGTTGAGCCGGTGGTGTTTCTATGCATCATCCTGCTCGGATATGCGTTCAAACGCATCGGCTGGGTGAAATCCGACGACTACAAGGTCATGCAGAAGATCGTGTTCAACCTGCTGCTGCCGGCCGCGGTGGTGGCATCGTTCATCAACAACGAGCACGATATGCGACTGCTGTGGGTGGCGCTGTTCGGCTTCTGCGCATCCGTCATCCCGATCCTCACCATTTACGCGGTCACCGGCAAAACTCCGCTGGGCAATCGCGCGTTCTACATGCTCAACGGATCGGGCTACAACATCGGTTGCTTCGCACTGCCGGTGGTGCTGGCGTTGATGGGCCCCGGTCCCGCCATCGCCGTGATCATGTTCGATATCGGTAATTCCGTGATGATGTCGGCCGGTATGAACGCGGTGACCACGCAGCTGCTGCGCATCGACGACACGCAGCCGCTCACGCCGGAGGAGCAGTCCCAGCCACTCGGCCCGCGTCCGCCGCGCAAGATCATGGACAAGGACGCCCGACGCCTGCAGCGGTGGGCGAGCTTCCGCCGCATCGCCCGCAACTTCTACTCTTCCGCCGCATTCATGACCTACATGCTCATGCTGCTGTTCATGGTCGTGGGATTCAGCATCCCCCACTGGGTGGGCACGGTGCTGCAGCCGCTTTCGAACGCCAACGCATTCTGCTCCATGTTCATGGTGGGCATGCTCATGGATCTGCCGCACGGCACCAAGGAGGTCAAGTCGGTGGCGACCGTGGTCGCATGGAGGTGGGCGTTCGCGTTCATCTTCTCCGTGGCGGCCTGGTTCATCCTGCCGGTGGATCCCGAGATCCGCAAGGCCGTGATCTTCGTGTGCTTCGCACCGGTGGGCGTGTTCTCCACGCTGTTCACCGACCGTGTGCTCGGCAACGCCCGTCTGGCAGGCCTGTGTCTGGCCACGACCGCAGTGCTGGGCCTGATCGCCATGACCGTGGCGAACATCGTCATTCCTGCGTAATGGCTTTATCGGTGCCCTGACTGGCATATGGATACCGTAAGGACGATATGACAGCCAGAGCATGACGTATTTATCATGTTCCCGGATGGGGAACGGGGCATCCGCATCCGGGGAGAGCATGATGACCGCGATACGCGACGACGCAACAACAACCGATGCCGTGGCTGGCGGAACGTCCGGCGGAACGCCGAACGGCACGCCGGCCCGGTCGTCTCAGCCGGGCCTGTCCCCCACATCGAAATCATCCGGTCTTCAAGCACCGGCGATCTCCACCAGCCACCTGACCAAACGCTACGGCAAGGCACGCGGCATCGAAGACGTGAACCTGACGGTGCTGCCGGGCGAGATCTTCGGATTCATCGGCCCCAACGGCGCCGGCAAATCCACCACCATCCGCACGCTGCTGGGACTGATCCACAAGACCAGCGGCGAAGCATCCATCTTCGGCTGGGATTGCGAAAAAGACCGCACCCGCATTCTGCAACAGGTCGGATACCTACCCAGCGAAGTGTTCTACTACGACGGCATGCGCGCCCGCGATCTGCTGTCCTACGCAGCGAGCTTCTACCGCGTCGACTGCACGGCACGCATCCGCGAACTTGCGGCGAAACTCAATCTGAACCTCGACCAGAAGGTCGAGGACATGTCGCTCGGCAACCGCAAAAAAGTCGGCATCGTGCAAGGGCTCATGCACTCGCCCAGCCTCATCATCCTCGACGAACCCACCAGCGGACTCGACCCGCTGGTGCAACGCGTCTTCTTCGATCTCATGCTCGAGGAACGCAGCCGAGGAGCGACGATACTGTTCTCCTCGCACATCCTGTCCGAAGTGCAGCGCATCTGCGATCGCGTGGCCATCATCCGCGAGGGTCGCATTATCGCCACGCAGTCGGTGGCCGATCTGCGGCGATCCGCGGTCAAGCGCGTAACGGTGGAATTCCTCAGAACCGATATCGAGGAAGTCACGCATGCATTCCTCACCGTTCCCGGCGTCCGTTCGCTCAGCATCGATGGGCATGATATCGACGATCGTGATGGCACCGATCATGATGTCGCCGGGCGCGACGTTGCCGGACGTAACGTTGCCAAACACACCGCCGACAGGCTCTCCACGGCGTCGCTGCTGTACGAAGGCGACTGCAATACGCTGATATCCGCGCTCGCCGGCATGACCCTCACGGACGTGGAGATCGCCGAACCGACGCTGGAGGAAGTGTTCATGCACTATTACCAGACACCGGAATCAGGCTCCGCTTCCGTGCAGTCGGATTCCGCCCAATCGAAGGCGACGGCACGATGAACATCAACGTCTACGGATTCGAACTGAAATCCCAGCTGCGCGTCTTCCTCGCCGGTACGGTCATACTGATCGGCACGGCGCTGCTGTTCCTCGTCGGCGCCTATCCGATCTACCGGGATTCCAAAGCGGACGTCGAGAAAGTGATCGACGGATTCCCGCCGCAGTTCGCCGCATTGTTCGGCGTGAACGACAACATATTCTCCTTCGGCGGATTCTACCGATTCAGTTCGCTGTACTTCATGCTGATCATGGCCATCATGTCCTGCGCATGGGGCCTGGCCATATTCGGCCGGGAGAAACGATCGAAAACCATTGATTTCCTCTTCGTCATGCCAACGCCCAGAATCAGCCTGTATCTGTCCAAGCTCGCGGCGGGATGCACGCTGATCGCCGGTGCGGGCGCGGCCTTCCTCCTCACCGTGGCGTTCTCCTACGGCCGGTACCGCGACGATCCCACCGCAATCGCCATTCCGCTCCCCCGCCTGTTGCTTGCCGCCGCATCGCTGTTCGGCGTAGGCATCGTCTTCCTGTCCTTCGGCGCGCTGACCGCGGTGCTGCTCCGACGAATCCGCAGCGTATCCGGCATCGCCACGGCGTACGGCGTGCTCGCGTTCATGCTGGTCTCACTGCCGGAAATGACCGGCGAGGACGCATACCGCATCGTGGCCCCGTTCACATGGTTCAACATCGACGAGGCGATGAACCACGGCCACTACGAAGCCGGATATCTGATCCTCGCGGCGGTGGTGGCCCTGGCCTGTCTGACGGCAAGCGCCATCGCATACGCGCGCGGCGACGTGGAAGGGTTGTGATCGACATGGCCACCAATACCGTCAACACTTCCAATACCGCCAGCGTCAGTGCCAGCGCCACCGGACTCACCGCCATGATCGCGATGATTATCCGCGAGCTGCGGGCCAACATCAAACCCCTGCTGGTGTGGAGCCTGACGATCATACTGTTCAACATCGCCGGCATGATGAAATTCGAAGGCATAGCCGCCGGCAACACCGAAGCCGTACGCCAGCTCACCGAAGCGTTTCCGAAGGTTGCGCTCGCCGTTATGGGCATCTCCGGACTGGACATGTCCACGTTCGCCGGATACTACGCGGTGCTCGAGTTCTACGTCGGCATCATGGCGGCAGTATATGCGGTGGCGCTCGCGCGCAATGCGGTGCTGCGGGAGATGGTGGACGGCACATACGAGTTTCTGTTCGTCCGTCCCGTGTCCCGATCGACGATTCTGACGGCGAAGTTCGTGGCCGCGTTGATCGATGCGATCGTGTTTGCTGCGGTGAATCTGGTGTCGTCGTTGGCGTGTTTGCCGATGTTGGGTGATGGTTCCGCCGGGGCTGAGCACGGGCTTGACGATGGTGCCGCAGTGATCTGGCGGTTCTCGCTGTGGCTGTTCGTGATGATGCTGGTGTTCGGCGCGATCGGCGCGTGCGTATCGCTGGCGAGTTCCGTGCCGTCGCGCGGCGCGGCCGTGGGCAATGGTTCGGTGATCGTGGCCTATGGCGCCGGTGTCGTGTATGACATGTTCGCCGATCACGACGCCTCGGTTGTGGCCCGGATCCTGTCACCGTTCCGCTACGTCACGCCGGATGAGGTGATCAACGGCCATGTGCCGGTGCCGTTCGCCATTCTGGCCGCGCTGATCGTGATCGCCGGATTCACGACGACCTATCTCGTTTTCAATCGGCGTGATCTGGTTTCCCGATGAGGCATCTCCGCTGACGGGTCATCGGGCCGGAATGTGTGTCTGTTTTGGCTTGTTTTTCCTATGGAGCAGTAGGTGTTTTCCTTGTCCGAGTTTGTATGGGCGGGGGAACGCGAGGTCGGCCGGAATGTGTGTCTGGAACAGGCCGTGAGGTCTTGCGGGACAACGGTTGTGCGGCTTTTCGGGGGCATCCACTCCCGGACACACATTGAGGACTACGATCCGTGGCCATCCGATGCCTGTTCGACATAGGCGTGCGTCCGATGAGCACGGGACGTCTTCCCTAGTGTTTGTTTGCCGTATGCGTGCGTCCGATGAGCATCGTGCCCCGTCCTCCATACTTATCGGACACATACGTGCGTCATATGAGCACGGAAGCTTCTCCTTGGTGCTTGTTCGACATGCACGTGCGTCCGATGAGCATTTCCCCGGTTACGGTGGCAACGGTTGAGGATCGTATATATGCCGACGCCGGTTGAAGGTGACGTCGGCGCTTCCGATACGGCGGCATGGGGCGGATGGCAGGCTCCCACCCGGACCGCGAATGGCCCGCCAACGACTAGACCACCAGACGCACACATATAACCCCACTATCT
>NZ_JEOG01000039.1:0-7842 GCF_006408715.1 Bifidobacterium sp. UTCIF-39
AAACCATGTCACTAGCACCCTCTTTTCCACTCCTAAACTAACCGGGTATACCCAGATCAACCGGGTATACCCAGAATAAGAATCCGGGTATATCCAGATCAACCGGGTGGGTGTACGGATGATTCGAGGCCGTTGTCTTGTTGCCGTATTCGGGAGAGAATGGAACTGCAACCACAGTCGCAACGGCATACGCACGGGGGCGTATATGGAAGGTGTAAATGGGGATTCACGGACGGTGTCTACTGAGCGACCGATCCCGATCGAGAATCCGATCTGGCTGACGGGATCGCGCAAAACCGCTTTGGAAGCACGCGACCAGATCAAGCGCAAGGAAACCGATAACGAAGCCGGAAGAGTGTTCGCAATTCTGGTGGCCTGCGTGACCGGGGCCCTCGGATTGGTTGGCATATTCAAATCGCTTGAAGGCACATGGGTGATCGTGTACGGCGAGGGCATTCAGATGGGGGAGATCGATTGGGGGAATATGGAGCTTCCCGGCCTCTTGCTGCTTGTCGCCATCGTCGCGGCCGTGTACGCGGTGTATTCGCGGAAACGGTCCAGCAGGGAACCGTCTGCGACGGATGTGTTCGCCGATCCGCATATAGTCGCCGTGAACACCGACGATTTCCGCACTGCGCTGGTGTGGGATGGCGATTGGCATGGTGAGGACAACGTGGAACAGAGTCCGGTGTGTCGAATCGTATTCCGCGACGATCTACCCACTCGCGAGGTCGAAAGCGCTGCGTATGTCAGCGCGGAAGATTGGATGATCCTGACCGGCGGATCGGATCCCATGCCGGACTGGAAGCATCGGCATCGTATGGCGTGGATTACGTTACGTGTCGAAGGAGACCGCATTGGCGAGATCGCATGGCGTCCCATCCCTGTTGAGGAGGTACGGAAACGGTTTGAGCGACGGGGTTATTATTTGCACATCTCGCGTTCTGGACACTCACTACCGGTGGACGATGTCATGAGCGTCGACGCCCTGTATGAGTAAGCGTCGAATGGTCCGGATACGCATGCGCGGTCTGGAAGTATATGCGGATTCATGCGATCCGCACCGATCGCAGGATGGCTTGCAACCGCCCGCGTGAACATGCCGCAGCGTGAATCGGCCCACATACCGTACGTTACAGCTGCGGCTCGGCGTTCCGCGGACTAGGCTGGAAGCCATGACAAGCGAACAGCAGACTCCGCGCGACGCGCAGTCGTCGCAGGCATCCGTATCCTCTCACTCCCACCAAGGCCACATCGAGCCGGGCCGGCAGAAGGCCACGATGCTTGGTCTCTTCATCGCCTTCGCGATCCGTCGGCAGATCCAGAAGCAGTGTCATGCCGACCTGAAGCCCGACAATGTGGAACGGCTCATCGAAGCGGTTGAGGAGGGTGAACTCAATCAGAGCATTATTCGCATATTGCGCAACGTGTCGCAGGAGGTTGAGCCGGTGCCTGCCGCGTTGGCCATGCTGCTGACGCATGAGGATCCGACGAACAAGCCGTTCGAGCTCCATGAGGAGCTTGCCACGGAGGATGAGAAGTCCTTGGCCGTCGGTTTCTGCGTACGCATGAACGTGGCGCTTCACGGCACTGAAAAGGATGAGGAGCGTGAACTGATTCACAAGCAGCTGACCGGCGAGCGCGCCGCATCCCATCGTTGCGAGATCATCTTCCACACGCTGTCCACCATCCGCGACCTGCTCAAACTGCAGGAGGAGATCGACCGTCGTCGCGCGGCCGCCTGATGTCCCTGCCTTTCGGTTTCCCGGTTTGCGTGCTGTTGCAGTCTGCTTCCCGCCTATCTTTACCTATCTCAAGTTCTGAAGTATTTTCGGCGTCATACAGCCATTAATCTCCGAGTTCTGAAGTCTCCGGGAAAGAGATTCGGGATATGGGCGTTGGAATTCCAACGCCCATACCGTGTTGTTAGTCGTGATACCGCGTTATTGGTCGTGATCAACTTCAGAACTTGGAGATTGACGTCTGCAGGATATGGAAAATACTTCAGAAATTGAAGATTGGTCTATGATCGTCACTCGACCTAATGATGTACCGTTGCAGGCTAGTTTGTTTTAGCTTGCAGGACACTCTTGCGGGTGTCCGCTCCAAGGCTCACGCCGCGTGTGCGGCCGCTTGGTTCACGCTTCACCGTGGATTGCCCGTCACCCCGGAGGGTGGCGGGTCTTACATCCGCTCCACGTGCGTTTATGGTCTCCGGGGCACTCCCGGCGACCTTGATGTTGATCGCGGCGTTCAGGTCGCGGTCGAGTACGAGACCGCACCCGTCGCAATGGTAGACGCGCTCGTCGAGGGAGAGCTTGGCTTTCACCCTCCCGCAGTTCGAGCATGTCCTGCTTGACGGATACCAGCGGTCGATGACGTGCAGTCGTGCGCCGGTGCGCATGGTCTTGTATTCCAGTTGGCGGCGTATCTCGAAGAACGACGCGTCCATGATCGTCTTGGCGAGTCGATGGTTCCTGACCATGCCATGCACGTTCAGGTCCTCGATCGAGATGTCCGAGTAGGTGGAGGCGAGTCGCGTGGTGAGCTTGTCCAGCAGGTCGCGCCGCTGGTTGGCGACACGCGCGTGCAGACGCGCCACGCGTTCGCGCGCCCTGCGCCGACGGTTCGAGCCTTTCGTCTTGCGGGACAACGCCTTCTGGGCGCGTTTCAACCGGCGTTCGTTCGTCTTCAAGGTGTGCGGGTTGGCGATCATGGTGCCGTCGGAAAGCGTCGCCAGCGTCCTGACGCCCAGATCGACGCCGACCGCACCGCCTTCCGGAGGAATCAATGGCACATCGTCGGCCCGCTCTACGGTCAGCGCGGCGTACCAGCGTCCCGCATGCCGGCTGACGGTCATGCGCAGCACTCTTGCGCCGCCGACCCGCTTCGTGACGTTCTCCATGCAGTGCACGCGGCCGATCCGGGGAAGTCTCAACGCTTTTGGGTCGTTGGGGATGATGCCGAAGCTGCCGGTCGTGTACGCGAACCGGGGCGTCACACGGCCCTTCGCCTTGAATCTGGGGAAGCCGACCCGGCGGCCTTTGCGCCGCCCCCTGCGGCTTTCCGACCAGTTCGACAAGGCGTCCGACAAGGCCTCCAGACCGCTGTTGTAGGATTCCTTGCTGTTCTGCCGCCACCATGGAACACCATCCGCATCAACCGCCAGAACATCCTTGGTCCGGTTCCACCAGCGGCGCAGCGCGTACAGCGACCACTCCGGCTTCCCGTGCGCCTCCATCATCGCCCTGACGTGGGCGAGGCCCGCGTTGAACGCGAACCGCGCCGCCCCCGCATGAGACAGAAGCAATCGCTCCTGCGCCGGTGTCGGGTCCAACGCGGTCCTGACCGCCTCAAGCATCATGGGCCGCCCTCAACGCGGCCTCCGCCTTGCGCCTGGCGGCCCGCCCGCCGTACAGGCGCGCGCAGAACGAGGTCAGCACCTCGGTCATATCACGTACCAGATCATCATCCAGCTCGGTGTCGTCCACGACGATCAGCCGTCGTCCCGCAGCCTTCAACGCGCTTTCGACCAGTCCCGCGTCCATGCGCGCCAACCGGTCGCGCCGCTCCACGATGATGGTGCCCACCGCGGGGTCGGCAAGGATACGGTTCAATCTGCGGCGCTTGTCGTTCATGCCGCTGCCGGTCTCGCACACCACTTCGGGCGATTCGACCCCCATGCCGATGGCGAACGCCTTCAACCGGTCCGCCTGGCGTTGCAGATCGTTCTTCCGGTCGGCGGAGGAGACGCGCGCATAACAGACCGTGCGCGAACCCACGGCGGGAACAGCGGGCTTCTCATACTTCGGGTCATGGATGAGCCACACGCTCCCCGACCGCTCGAACGGGACCGGCATACGGTTCTCACGACACCACTTCCACACCGTCTGCTCGTTCAACCCTTCCCGGCGGGCCCATTCCTTCACACGCATAAGCAAATTATAACACGCGAAAACAAAGCGAATCAAGCGAATATGACATCAGCCAACAGCCCCCGTATGTAGTCCCATGCGCGTATGGTGGAGATTGGTTCTCATCAGAGGACAGTACCAGTACAACGGTCTGCCGGTACGACCCGATGCAATGACGCAATGAAGCAGTACCCCCGTCCATCGAGTCAGCCTCGGCATATGAAGAAGGAAGATTCATGGCCATATCTCGCCATAGACGCATTGGGGATATCAACAATCGCAATATCAGTGGGGGAGACCGCTCCGGCCGCTCCGGACGTCGTATCGCAGGTGTCGCGGCCGCAGTCGTGGCATCGATTGCCATGCTGATCGCCCCTGTGGCATCGGCTGCGGAAGGAACCGCATCCACGCTCAACCCCACAACCACCTACACAGCCGGCAACGGCATGACATTCAGTAAGATCTCGCACGCCGGCTCCGGTGTGGAAACCAACGATGGCATTGTCGACTATGCCGGTAACGGTTTGGTCAAACCGTATGAGCAGGGTGTGAGCGCCGAGGGCAATGGCGCCCGAGGCCAGTCATACAGTTACGCATCCGCCGTCTACGGCGACTGGGCGTATATCAACACCATGTACGGTGGTCTGGGCATTTCCACCATTCTCAATTACAGCGTGCCGGGCATGTCCGCGGAGGCGATGAAAGCCGCCATGGACACCATGTACAACGGCAACCTGTACTTCGGAGAGCCCGACGGCGTGCAATCGGGCGGGATCCTTGTCAAGGTGAACGTGAAGACCGGCGAGACGAAGGTTCTTATGTCGCGCGAAACCGGTGTCATGCCCACGTTCCGCGACGCGCTCGTGCTTGACGGCAAGATCTACTTCGTGGGCATGGTGGTCGATACCATGCACCTCAACCAGCGTGAACTCGCCACTGCGCTGTCCGTGCAGAACGGTTTCCCGGTGATCTACCAGATCGATCCGGAAAACAACGACAAGATCACCTGCGTGTACGATGCGCTGGGCATCCTGTCCGATGACAAGACGACCAGCGAGCAGGGCAAGGCCCGCTTCGACAAACTGGTGGCCGACAACGTGTTCACATCCACCCGCGCGATCGGTGATTTCAACGGCACGCTTATCGCCGGCGCGCTCGATAACAACGGCGTGTTCCTCACCGCCTCCAAGGATCCGTCCGCAGGCAAGGACTCATTCAAGACCATCGCCACCATGGATGATTTCGGCGGTGAGCCAGCCTGGCATCGTACCGATGTCAACGGGGGCGGCGGAATCTACCAGGTGATTGAATTCAACGGTCAGCTCTATGTGGTGGTGTGCACCGGCACACCCGCCAATCAGAACACGCAGGGCACCAAGAAGGCGTTCGCCATCTGGCGTGGAACCGTGAACGGTGATCCGACCGAACGTTCCAGCTGGACGTGGAGTCGCGTGGTGGGCGACACTACACAGGGCGCCAAGTACACGTATGGCATCGACCCGTCGCGCATCAGCGCCGGCGCGGCAACGCTCGTCAAATACAAGAACCACCTGTACATCGGCGACTACAACGACGTGTCCAGCGCATTGCAGGGCTTTGTACTGCAGAAGAACTTCGTGACGCAGGCCACCAACCTCGAGCAGTCCATCAACCTGTATCGTATGGATGCCAACGAGAACATCGAACTCGTGGTAGGCGACCCGACCGACATGTTCCCCGAGGGCGGCATCTCCGGCAAGGGCACCGGATACGACACCCACATGAACCAGTACACGTGGCAGGCAACCGTCTACGAAGACAAACTGTATATCGGCACGATGGATACGACGACGCTACTCGAACCGATCGCCCAGTTCACCAACGGCGATCTGATCCACATGACGCCGGAGGAGTGGAAGAGTCAGATCAACTATCTGCGTGTGTTCCTTGAACTGCTGATCAAGGATGCCGCCGATTCCGGTGGTTCCGCCAGCCCTGACGATTCCGGCAACGATTTGGGCGCGGCCGGTGCGGCCACGTTCTCCGCCAGAACCCCCGACACCGTATCCGCAGACGCATCCGATCTCGTCAATCAGGCAGTGGAACAGGCGTCTGAGCGCAAGACACAGACCATGCCGCAGACGATGAGCGCGGATTCCGGCAGCAACGTCAACGCAGCCGACAACAAGGTCAGTCTCACCGACGACCAGAGGGTCAAGCTCGTCGCCGGAATCAACGATGGCACCATCGTCCCCGGATCCATCACCGACAACGCGTTTGCCGATCGACTCAACGATCTCAACAACCAGCTCAACACGCTCGACACCCTGATCGGTGCCAAGGCGTCCGATGGTCAGAGCTTCCGCGAGGCATATGATCAGCTGCTCGACGAATACGGTAAGCTTGCCGTTCCCGACAATCTGAAGCCCCTGTACGACATGCTGCTCAAGCTCACCACCAAGGATAATCTTGAGGCCTATGCCAGGTCGTACAAGTATCTGAAGACCTCCAAGCGCGGCTTTGACCTGTATACCGTCACCGATAACAACGGCAAGGTGAGCGTGCAGACCCTGACCGACAACGGCTTTGGAGACCGGTACAACCATGGTCTGCGTATCTTCGCCAAGACCAGCGACTATCTGCTGATCGGCACAGCCAATCCGTTCTACGGCACCCAGCTGTGGCGCACGCCCAACACGCAGAAGGTGAAGTATGCGGTCAAGGTGAGCGGTGACGGCAACGGCACGGCATCCGCGAACGTTGCCACCGCTGCTCAGGGCGATCAGGTGACACTCACCGTCACGCCGAACGACGGTTACCGTTTCAAGGAGTGGAAGGTGCTCTACGGCGGTGTCACGGTCAAGGACAACACGTTCGCCATGACCAACAAGGACGTGTCCATCCAGGCCGTGTTCGAGAAGGACGACGGTACGGCCGCCTCGCAGCCGGGCGACACCAATAACGCCGGCACCCAGACGGGAACCGGCAAGACGATCGACACGACGAAGACTACGACCAACGCCAAGAAGACACCGAAACTGTCCGCCACTGGCACGGCCATCGTCGGCGCGGCGGTCTTCGCGGCGCTCGTCCTCGTGGCCGGTGGCGCGTTCGTGCTCAACCGTCGCAAGGCTCAGCGTTGAGCATGGCGTTGGCTGCGATACGCTGACCGCATGACCGTTTGACCGTTTAGCCGACTAAACGGTCAAATGGATCGAGGCAGATCGCGTTACCGCGCATGCCATGGTCGTCTTCGGACATCCTCGGAGGTGCTCCGAAGACGACCATGTTTTATATGGGCGAGGTCTTCCTGTCATGCGTATCATGCATTCATACGACGCCTCTGCAGTGGAAAGGCATTGATTCTTTACACCGGTATGGAGTCGTCATTTCTGCTCTCATGAACAGTAGATTTTTGTTTTGAGGCAATGTGACGAGTAGATTTCTTATTTCACGCTTCTCATCCTACTGGTCCAATCCTCGTAGTGGGGAGTGTCTCGGTAGGTGTGTGATTGGTTTTGGCTGCCATTGGTTGTGATGTCGTCGGGAAGTGGTCTGGGAGTAGGGGAGATGGGATTCGGGCTCGGGGAGAGTGATCGGTTGTGGCAGGTGTCTGGTTGCGCTTCTGGGAGGGGGCTTCTGGGGGTGGATTCGGGATGGCAGGTTCCAGTGATTGTGGTGGCAGGCAACGAGATATGGGCGGTTGCTGTCATTCCCTGCCAAAGGGCGTGGCAGGGAATGACGATACGAGGTTTTCCGTCGTTTCCTGCCGCGAAATTCCGTCCTATTCGCGCGTAAATCCAGTGAATATGGCGTGAATTCCGTCGTTTTCTCGGTCCTGGGCGTGATAACGGGGTGACGGCCGTGGCAGGGAACGTCGCTGGAACCGGTTTCGTATGTTCCTTGCCGGACGATCGTGGCAGGGAACGCGCAAAACGCCCTGCTGGTC
>NZ_JEOG01000040.1:0-5890 GCF_006408715.1 Bifidobacterium sp. UTCIF-39
CATGTTTGCGTAAAACCTCAAAATATGACTTTTGAACAGGCATCTGCTATTTCCATTTCTTTTGAAACCGCGTTAGGCGCACTTCGCAAAGGGAATGTAAGAGCAGGCCAGCAAGTTATGATTTACGGCTCTTCGGGCGGCGTCGGTTTATATGCGGTGCAATTAGCCAAAAGTATGGGCGCAAACGTAACTGGTGTATGCAGCACCCGCAATCTTGAACTAGCCAAACAGATGGGGTGCGATTACGTAATCGACTACAAAAAAGAAGATTTTACGAAAGTGCAGACAAAGTTTGATGCAATTATAGGAGTGAATGGCTGCAATTCCATGAAAGACTATAAACGACTTTTAAAACCAAACGGGATTTTCGTAGGCGTGGGAGGAAATGTGAAACAAGTAAGCAAAGCATTCCTCCTTTCCTTTATATCAAGGAATTTTTCTTATTTTGCTGGACCTATTATGCCTCAAAAAGATTATTTGTCTTATGCAAAAGAGCTGGCAGAAACCGGCAAATTGTTACCTTATATAGACAAAATCTATTCCGTCAAGGACACGAAAGAAGCCATTCGTTATATTGTATCTTCTCACACACAAGGGAAAGTTGTTGTTTCCATGGATTTTAAATAAAGAGGAAACTCTTGAGAATCTGAATAAAAGAAACAGCAACAATTATCAAAAAGGATGTCGCCGGTTCAAATCCGGCTAGCCCGACAGAGAGCCCTACTCCCGCATGGAATTTGGGTTTCACCGTTCGAGGCGGAAGGCCGCTGTGGTAACGATTCGGTAACGATGACCGCTGACTTTAACCTCAATTGGCCGTGCAGAAAAGAAAAATCCCCGGGGTTTCATGATGCTTCGCATGAGTGACGTTCCAGGGCATTCGCTAGCAGTGTAGCCGTCATGAGTCCTGAAAGTCAACCTGTCACGCTTGCCGACCTGCAACGATGGTTCTCGACCGAGCGCATGAGCACGTACGTGCGCTCCTCGCAGACAACCGATTGCGACGTGATCGACCTGTACGTGTGGAACGGACGGATTTCCAAGGCCTTGCTCGAAGACATCGCTCACGTGGAGGTGCTGCTGCGCAATTTCATGTCCGAGCGCCTCGCCAGAGCCTGCGGGCACGAGGACTGGTACAGAAACGACGCAAGGTTCCGGTTCAACTCGTCCAAGACAAGACGGTTCGAAACCTCGGTTACGGAGATCGAGCGGCAGATACGGCATTCAGGCAAACCGGTCACGCCCGGACGCGTAATCGCCGACATGTCGCTCGGTTCATGGTGTTTCCTGCTCTCCTCCAGACTGGAACAGACCGTGTGGAGGGCTTTGCGGGATCCAGCGAACGGCGGCATGCCGAACTACCCATCGTGCAAGCGCGCCGTATTCGAAAATCACGTCAAGACAATGCGCGACCTGCGCAACCGACTGTCGCACCAGGAGCATCTGGTGCTCGACAACCTCACGGACGAGAACCGGTATCTCGACGGGCAGTGCGCGAATCTAGATTGGATCGCCCGCGTCATCGACCCGAAAGCCGCCGACTGGATTCGCAGCCAGTCAAGAGTGACGGCGCTTTGTGCAAGGCGCCCATAGTTATGGTTTTCCAACGTCTCGACTGCATTTTGACCGGGAACACTGTTGTCTGTCGGCGCAATTCAAACTTCTTGCGACACGCCGGCACTCCTCCCCCTCCCACATGCGACAAGGACGGTAACGAGATGGTAACGATGACCGTCACGATGAACCAATCCCAGCCCGATCAACCAAACTTCCCAAAATCCAGAATCGGCTTGATTCCAACGATATTCACCCCATCCAAAGCAGCCGGTTTTTGCAAAACAACCCCCTGACGGTACAGGATGCCGCAGGTTCAAATCCTGCCGCTCCGAACGTCCCGTTCCAGATCCCTGCCGATGTCGCGGAGTCGTTTGAGCAGATTGAGCAGCCATCCGTTCTCCAGCGATTCGCCGATCGTCCCCTCGTCGGAACGTTCACGGCGGGTCAGCCATGTCATCAATGCCTGAACCTGTTTGGCATTGAGCTGTGCATAGTCCCCAGACTCCAATGTCTGCCACGGCTCGATGTCGGAATTCGTCAACACCGCACGCCAATTCTCCCATCCAGGAGTCTCATAGATGAGATCCCACCATTGATCCACAGCAGGCCCGTAGTCACACCAGCTCAGAGGAATCACGCCTTCCTGATGGAACTCGGGGTAGATCCACTTGTACAGATTGTTCGCCGGCCTATCCAATTGAGGGATCAGTTCGATGAAAGGTCGGTATTGGAAATCGAACGGCGTGGCGCCGGCGTTCAGGATGTCACGTACATCCATCAGCAGAAAGCCGAGTTTGTTCTTCCCACGCCAGTTGCATGAATCCTTCCACCGCTCATCGGCCCGACCGTCCTTCGTCTGCTTGCCAAGTCCGGCACCCCAGATGGTGTCGAACGGTGAACATTCGACCAGCACTTGATCACCCGTATCCGTCAGCTGTTTCGCGAGTTCGGGATTCTGGGTGAACTTGAACATCAACGCCTCGAACATGTATCCGGACGATTCCCTATCCCATACGACCACGTCGAATCCTTTTACGCCGCGGCCGATCGCCTTGTATTGGCGGGGTTCCAGTCCCGGTTGCATCACAGCATCCATCGCGGTCTGATCGTGGAACCGCCACGCCTTGCGGAATATGAACCATTGTTCGCTGCACTCGAATTGCAGCTTGGTCACCGAACCATCGGTATCCTCCCAATCGACGACAAAGGGTGCCGGATGGAAGTTGGATGCCCAGTCATCTCCGTTCCAGAAACCGAAATACTGACGTACCGGCCCATCCCATTCCTCGCTGTCGAGCCGGTCGCAATCGTTCCTGCCCATCGCGGCATCACGCCATGCCTGCGTTTCATTCACAGTCCAAATCGGTTCCACCATTCACCTGCCGACTCTATGAACATCGTTATTCCAAGTGTAAGTCCACGCATTGCAAACCATATGAGCCACGCTCGGTATTATGCAGGGACTGTGTACGGCTCCCCTACGCGATGAGCCTCGGTGTCGCTCCGGGTCCATCTCGCCGGTGGGATAATTAGGATTGTGATCGGAGTGGCCCGTTACACGAAGGAATTCCAGACACTGACAACACCAAGACAAGACCGTCGCAACGGACAATCAGCAAACGCCGATCATCAATCAGGAGGATCCGATGCATAGCAGTCCAACGACCATAACGGGTGTCGCCACCATGATCGTGCTTCTCTTGCTACCGGCACTGACCGCAATCGGCATCGCAATCGTACCTTGGGTGGTAGGCCGGCACGAAGTGTTCGGCGTCACCGTGCCGCCGGATACGTTCGCTGATGCGCCTATCCGACGCTATCGCATCGTCTTCTCGATAGTGGTCGGCGCGCTCGGGGCAGTGTCGGTGCTCGCGTGCTTCGTACTATGGCGGCTGGCCGGCGCGACAATGACGTTCTGGTGCGCGTCAGTTCTGTCGGTCTTGGTAATGATCGCCGGGTTCGCAATCCAGCAACGGTTCCGTAGACGAGTGATCGCCATCAAACGCGAGCGCGGCTGGACGACAGCAGGCGCGAAACGTATGGTGATCGCCGACGACGACATGATTCCGCGGCCTCTGACGCTATGGTGTGATCTCGTCTACGTCTTGGTGATAGCCGCGACGATAACTGTCGGGTATGCGGGTTACGACCATATGCCGCAACGGGTGCCGATCCATACGGACGCCGCCGGCATCGTCAACGGATGGGCCGATAAAAGCCCGTCCGTGATCTGGTTCGCGCCGCTGACGGAACTGATTCTCGCCGCAGTGATGACTGGCGCTCATGCCGCCGTCCTATATGCGAAGCGTCAGGTCAACACAGATTCGCCGACAAACCCAACGCGGCGGTATGCGACGATGGCACGCGCGTGGAGCGTGTATGTGCTGCTCGTTGGCGTGGTCACGACCCTGGGCATCGGCATGACCATACAACTCGGTACGATCGGCGTGCTCGATCTGGGATTGGTCGGACTGACCGGTGCGTTCGCCGGTGCGTTCGCGCTCATCGGCGGCATCATGGTCATGCTGTTCTACGGACAGCATGGCTCGGTCAATGACGGAGCAATATCGAACGATGGCAGTGCGAACAACGACGGCACTGACGACGACACGAGCCCATGGGATGAGGAACGTTACTGGTATGGCGGCATCATCTACGTGAACCGCAACGACCCAACCATCTGGGTGCCCAAGCGCTTTGGCGCCGGATGGACGGTCAATATGGGCCGCCCAGCCGTATGGGTGGGCACTGTCATTCTTCTAATCCTCGTCATCGCTCTACCGTTTGTGTTCACCGTCCTGCTGTAGGTGGCGGTAAAGCGTTTCCCTGTCACGCTAACAACGCGATTGAGTGCTGCCACTATCGAAGCGCCAGCAGGGGAATATGACCATGGAGGGTCTCTGGCACGGGGAGGCAAACTGGTGCACCATGTCCTGAGGTGCAGCCAATGTTGATAGTGGGTAGTGTGGTTCGATTTAGTGCAGTAACGAGTGGTACGAGGGGACACCATGAGTCTGTTCAGGAACTCGGTATGGCAAATGGGGGTTGCATTCATCGCGGCTTTCGCGATGCTGCTGAGCGGCATCGGCATTGGCGTCGCCAGTGCGGTCGAAGGCGATGACATCTACAATCCCGATGCCCCTGCCGTTGAAGTCGGCACGGATGGGTCCAAGACCAAGGTCAGCGTCAAGCTGTACAAGGACATGGAGCACATGGCTCCGTTCGATTCCACCGTCGACAAGCTTCAAGTAGGCGGGACGCTCTACGGATACATCGAATGGGATTGGGATGAGTCCGAAAAGCCCACGCTGGAAAGCCCCACACGTTTCTACACATTCCCGGACAACATTGGCGTCAAGAACGTCAACCCAAGCGAACTGTTCGACAATCAGGGCAACGTGGCCGGTACGTGGTGGATCACGAACGGTGTGGCCTATGAGAAGTGGAACGAAGACTGGCTGCGTCAGCATCCTTCCGATATTAAGTCGTTTGTGAGCTTTGAATTCACGCTCAAGGACGACGGCACTGGGAACGACGACAAAGAGACCGTCACCTTTCCCGGCACCAATTCAAGCATCACCATCACATTCGACAAGACCGAAGTGAGCGGAAGGAAGGACTGGACGGTCAACGACGACGGCACTGTGACCTTTACCATCACGCTCGGAAACAAGTTCGACGTGAAGAACATGGTGGTCACCGACACCATGGGGTCGAATTTCCGGTTCGTGGCCGGAAGCTTCCAGCTCGACGGCGCAGCCATCCCCGAAGACAACGTCTCCGCAAACGGACAGCAGGCCACGATCAGACTCGGTAATGTCAAGACCGCCGACGGCGACGGCCACAAACTCACCTACAAGGCGAGTCTTTCCGAAGAGGCACTCAAACTGCTCGCGCAGGGCAAAAAGCTTGATGACGCCAAGAATACCGCCACATGGCAGTGGGACGGCAGCGATCCTAGTGGCGGGCATCCGAACGGCGCCGACACCACGCCAGATCTCTCCTATCGAATGGTAGACAAGGGCGACGGAGCCACCGACGGCAACGCAGGCATCAAGTGGACGGTGAACCTTAACGGAGGCCAGCTCAAAGCCGATATGGGACGATACGTCTTCACCGATACCCTGCAGCCCGGCCATCACTACGACGGCTCCTACACCATCTACAAGGGCGCCAACGAAAACAACGAAAACATCTACGCCACCGGCACGTTGGACCCCAACGCCAACAGCTTCACCTATACATTCCCCAAGGACGCCGGAAGGCAACAGTATCGGATTGTATATCACACCAAGCTCGACGATCCGAAATCGCATAATGCCGTGGCCAACAA
>NZ_JEOG01000041.1:0-5568 GCF_006408715.1 Bifidobacterium sp. UTCIF-39
TGTGTGCGGTGGTGTGCTACTCTCCCACACCCTGCCGGGTGCAGTACCATCGCCGTGCCAGGTCTTAGCTTCCGGGTTCGGAATGGATGCCGGGCGTCTCCCCTGGGCCATGACCACCGCAAGAATAATTCTGAACACGCCGCAACCGCGGCATGCTTGGTGGCGGTTCGGGAACCGGCTAGCGGACGCGATGAACGTGATCTCGTCTGGTCGATCGCAGTTGGATCATCAGGTGCTCCGTGTCGTCCGGGATGATCGACTGGATCCATCCCGAAGGATTAAGTGTCGTACTCGTCCGTTAGTACCGGTCAGCTCCACCCCTCACAGGGCTTCCACATCCGGCCTATCAACCACGTGTTCTCCATGGGGACTATCCACGCCCCGAGGGGCGTGAGGGAATGCTTATCTTGGAGAAGGCTTCCCGCTTAGATGCTTTCAGCGGTTATCCCATCCGAACGTAGCCAACCAGCCGTACCCTTGGCAGGATAACTGGCATACCAGAGGTTCGTCCACCCAGGTCCTCTCGTACTATGGGCAGGACTCCTCAACATTCCAACGAGCGCAGAGGATAGAGACCAAACTGTCTCACGACGTTCTGAACCCAGCTCGCGTGCCGCTTTAATCGGCGAACAGCCGAACCCTTGGGACCTGCTCCAGCCCCAGGATGCGACGAGCCGACATCGAGGTGCCAAACCATCCCGTCGATATGGACTCTTGGGAATGATCAGCCTGTTATCCCCGGGGTACCTTTTATCCGTTGAGCGATGCCGCGCCCGTGCGCCGGCACCGGATCACTATCTCCGACTTTCGTCCCTGCTCGACCCGTCGGTCTCACAGTCAAGCCCGCTTGTGCGATTGCACTCGACACCCGATTGCCAACCGGGCTGAGCGGACCTTTGAGCGCCTCCGTTACTCTTTGGGAGGCAACCGCCCCAGTTAAACTACCCGCCAGGCACTGTCCCTGACACGGATCACGCGTCGAGGTTAGACGCCAGATGAAGACAGAGCGGTATTTCAACGACGGCTCCACACGGGCTGGCGCCCATGCTTCCAAGCCTCCCGCCTATGCTACACAGTCCACACCTAACGACAATACCAAGGTATAGTAAAGGTCCCGGGGTCTTTTCGTCCTTCTGCGCTTAACGAGCATCTTTACTCGTACTGCAATTTCGCCGAGCTCCTGGTCGAGACAGTGGGGAAGTCGTTACGCCATTCGTGCAGGTCGGAACTTACCCGACAAGGAATTTCGCTACCTTAGGATGGTTATAGTTACCACCGCCGTTTACCGGGGCTTGAATTCACCGCTTCTCCGAAGATGACGGATCCTCTTAACCTTCCGGCACCGGGCAGGCGTCAGTGCATATACAGCGGCTTGCGCCTTCGCATGCACCTGTGTTTTTGGTAAACAGTCGCTACCCCCTGGCCTGTGCCACCCCCACCGGCTCCCCTCGCGAGGAGGATCACCAACGGGGGTCTCCCTTAAACCGAAGGAACGGGAGCAATTTGCCGAGTTCCTTGACCAGGATTCGCTCGATCGCCTTGGCATTCTCTGCCTGACCACCAGTGTCGGTTTCGGGTACGGGCGGCAACGGCCCTCACGCCGAAGCTTTTCTCGGCAGCATGGGATCACCGGATTCGGGCCAAACGGCCCCCATCATCACGCCTCACCACAACGCACCCCGGATTTGCCTGGGATGCTGGCCACACGCTTGACCACGGAAAACCACCTCCGCGGCCGGCTACCCTCCTGCGTCACTCCTGCGCTCTCCTACTACGGCTACGGTCCCGGGCCGACCACCATCCACGCCCCGAAGGACATGTCAGGCAGAAGACACGGTTAGTACTCGCCGCCTCGGACCTGTCGGTCCGCCGCCGGTACGGGAATATCAACCCGTTCATCCATTCGACTACGCCTGTCGGCCTCGCCTTAGGACCCGACTCACCCAGGGACGATGAACGTGGCCCTGGAACCCTTGGTCATCCGGCGCGGGGGATTGTCACCCCCGTCTCGCTACTCATGTCTGCATTCTCACTCCCATACGGTCCACCACAGGCTCACGCCGCGGCTTCACCCCATACAGGACGCTCTCCTACCCAGCGACCACAAGGATCGCTGCCGCGTCTTCGGTGGCGTGCTTGAGCCCCGCTACATTGTCGGCGCAGGACCACTAGACCAGTGAGCTGTTACGCACTCTTTCAAGGATGGCTGCTTCTGAGCCAACCTCCTGGCTGTCTATGCGACCCCACATCCTTTCCCACTTAGCACGCGCTTCGGGACCTTAGACGACGATCTGGGCTGTCTCCCTCTCCACGACGAAGCTTATCCCCCGCCGGGTCACTGCCGGAATACACCTCACAGGTATTCGGAGTTTGGCTGCTGTTGGTACCCTGTACGGGCCCGCAAGCATCCAGTAGCTCTACCCCCTGGAGACAATCAACCGACGCTGCACCTAAATGCATTTCGGAGAGAACCAGCTATCACGGAATTTGATTGGCCTTTCACCCCTAACCCCAAGTCATCCCCCCAGTTTTCAACCTAGGTGGGTCCGGTCCTCCACGCGGTCTTACCCGCGCTTCAACCTGCTCAGGGCTAGATCATCCCGCTTCGGGTCCAGGGCACGCGACTCAAACGCCTTATTCAGACTCGCCTTCGCTACGCGTACGCCACACGGCTTACGCTCGCCACGCACCACTGACTCGCAGACTCATTTTTCGATAGGCACGCCGTCACCCCTCAAGGCTCCGACGGTTTGTAAGCGCATGGTTTCAGATACTATTTCACTCCCCTCCCGGGGTACTTTTCACCTTTCCCTCACGGTACTCGTACGCTATCGGTCACACGGGAATATTCAGGCTTATCCAACGGTCTGGACGGATTCACGCGGGATTCCACGAGTCCCGCGCTACTTGGGAGAACGCATCGACGGGCCAGGAGCTGCCGGCTACGGGGCCATCACCCTCTACGGCCGGGAATTCAATCCCGTTCGCCTGACTCCAAGCTTTATCACCACCGCCGCCCCCGTCGGAGGACGGACAACGCTTCCCACGACACCGCGAACGCAACCCCCGACGGGTATCACACGAACACGGTTTAGCCATCATCCGCTTTCGCTCGCCACTACTCACGGAATATCCTTTCCTGCAGGTACTGAGATGTTTCACTTCCCTGCGTACCCCCCGCACAACATGCGGTGACAGCCCACAACGACTGCCGGGTTACCCCATTCGGACACCCTCGGATCAAAGCCTGGTCGGCGGCTCCCCGAGGCCTATCGCGGCCCCCCACGTCCTTCATCGGTCCCGTGTGCCAAGGCATCCACCATACGCCCTTCACAACGACACCCAACCCCCAAAAGGATTCGGGCCATCGGAAGAACCCAGCGAACATCCGGACAACACATCATCACACAAAATGATCACAAAACGATCGACCGAGCCACATGACAACAATCACGCAGCCCGACGAAAAATCACAGCAGACCACCACCACCCAACGGCGGCGGGGCCTGCTCGCGTCCACTATCCAGTTCTCAAACAACCACCCCACAACCAGCCACCCCGAACCCCCCGAAGGAAGCCAGGCCAGCCGGCCGGGACCCAGACGCCACCCACCAGGACAACCATCCTGGGGTCGCGGTCCGGGAACCCAACAGCGCGCCCCGCACCACCAAGCAATGACCGTAACCACACCAGCACGCCCCATCTTCACCTACCCCAGGGAACACCCCCGGGGCGCGGGGCACGGACGACCACCAAACCGATGATCGATTTCACAAGAATCTCCGTAGAAAGGAGGTGATCCAGCCGCACCTTCCGGTACGGCTACCTTGTTACGACTTAGTCCCAATCACGAGCCTCACCTTAGACGGCTCCATCCCACAAGGGGTTAGGCCACCGGCTTCGGGTGCTGCCCACTTTCATGACTTGACGGGCGGTGTGTACAAGGCCCGGGAACGCATTCACCGCGGCGTTGCTGATCCGCGATTACTAGCGACTCCACCTTCACGGAGCCGAGTTGCAGGCTCCGATCCGAACTGAGACCGGTTTTCAGGGATCCGCTCCGCGTCACCGCATCGCATCCCGCTGTACCGGCCATTGTAGCATGCGTGAAGCCCTGGACGTAAGGGGCATGATGATCTGACGTCATCCCCACCTTCCTCCGAGTTAACCCCGGCGGTCCCCCGTGAGTTCCCACCATGACGTGCTGGCAACACGGGGCGAGGGTTGCGCTCGTTGCGGGACTTAACCCAACATCTCACGACACGAGCTGACGACGACCATGCACCACCTGTGAACCCGCCCCGAAGGGAAACACCATCTCTGATGTCGCCGGGAACATGTCAAGCCCAGGTAAGGTTCTTCGCGTTGCATCGAATTAATCCGCATGCTCCGCCGCTTGTGCGGGCCCCCGTCAATTTCTTTGAGTTTTAGCCTTGCGGCCGTACTCCCCAGGCGGGACGCTTAACGCGTTAGCTCCGACACGGAACCCGTGGAATGGGCCCCACATCCAGCGTCCACCGTTTACGGCGTGGACTACCAGGGTATCTAATCCTGTTCGCTCCCCACGCTTTCGCTCCTCAGCGTCAGTAACGGCCCAGAGACCTGCCTTCGCCATTGGTGTTCCTCCCGATATCTACACATTCCACCGTTACACCGGGAATTCCAGTCTCCCCTACCGCACTCCAGCCCGCCCGTACCCGGCGCAGATCCACCGTTAAGCGATGGACTTTCACACCAGACGCGACGAGCCGCCTACGAGCCCTTTACGCCCAATAATTCCGGACAACGCTTGCGCCCTACGTATTACCGCGGCTGCTGGCACGTAGTTAGCCGGCGCTTATTCGAAAGGTACACTCACTTGCGCTTGCTCCCAATCAAAAGCGGTTTACAACCCGAAGGCCGTCATCCCGCACGCGGCGTCGCTGCATCAGGGTTCCCCCCATTGTGCAATATTCCCCACTGCTGCCTCCCGTAGGAGTCTGGGCCGTATCTCAGTCCCAATGTGGCCGGTCGCCCTCTCAGGCCGGCTACCCGTCAAAGCCACGGTGGGCCATTACCCCGCCGTCAAGCTGATAGGACGCGACCCCATCCCATACCGGTAAACCCTTTCCCACACAGGCATGCACCCATGTGGAGCATCCGGCATTACCACCCGTTTCCAGGAGCTATTCCAGAGTACAGGGCAGGTTGGTCACGCATTACTCACCCGTTCGCCACTCTCACCACCAAGCAAGCTTGATGGATCCCGTTCGACTTGCATGTGTTAAGCACGCCGCCAGCGTTCGTCCTGAGCCAGAATCAAACCCTCCACAAAAAAACCTTCATGAAGAGCCAAAACAATGACTCGAAAAAAAGAAAAGAAAAAGACAGACAAAACACACAACCAGCAACCCACGCCACAACAGCGCAGACCACCGGCCGCATGCTCGCACAATCCTTCCAAAAACCCGGCCACAATCAAACCCTTTCAGGCACTCCCACCACACAAGGACAGGAGCAGCAGCCGGACTGGCAATCAAAACTTAGTAGTACAAAACACGCTCTTGAGTTCTCAAACCACCACCACAC
>NZ_JEOG01000042.1:0-1679 GCF_006408715.1 Bifidobacterium sp. UTCIF-39
CGAGGTGGTGACGTTTTCTTGGACTGTGATCCGGGAGGAGTCATCATGGCGAGGTATACGAGGGAGCAGCGTCGGCGTGCGGTGGAGTTGTATGTGAGGTATGAGTGCTGCGCGGCGGACGCGATCCGGGAGTTGGGGTATCCCAGTCGTGAGGCGTTGCGTATGTGGCATCGGGACTGGCTCGAGGAACAGAGGACGGGAATACCCTCGACGCGTGGCGAGCGGTATTCGCGCTACACGTTGGAGCAGAGGCGGGCCGCGGTGGACCATTACCTGACGCACGGGCGGCGAGCGAGCCGTACGATCCGCCAAATGGGGTATCCGAGCAAGACGCTGCTGGCCTCGTGGATTGACGAGCTCGCGCCCGGCGAACGCCGGCTTCGCCACGGGCCCATACCTGAGGAGCTCAAGCGCGAGGCCGTGCTCAAGGTCGCGTCCGGTGGAGCGAGCTCGCGTGAGGCGGCGGAGGGATTGGGAGTGGATTCGTCGGTAGTGAGAAACTGGAAGCGGCGATTGCTCGACAAGACGAAAGGGGCCGCGGTGGCGAAGGACGAACCGGAACGCAAGGATACCGTACCGCAGGCTGATGCGGATGCGCTGCGCGGCGAGATCGCCTCGCTGAACGCCGATCTTGAGCGGCTGCGCGCGGAGCGACGGGCCCTGGAGATCAGGCTGGCGATCATGAAGGGAGCGGTGGAACTGGTGGGAAAAGAGCCGGGCGCAGACCCGGACAACCTGACAAGCCGAGAGAAGACGATTCTGGTCAAAAAGGTCAGTGAGGCCCTGGGCGTCAACGCCGAGAGTCTGCTGGGCGAGGTCGGCATCGCACGCAGCACGTACTACTACCAGCTCAAGGCCATGAGCAGGCCCGACAAGGACCGGGGCCTGCTCGCATTGGTGCGCGAGGCGTTCGAGAACAGCAAACGCCGTTATGGGTACAAGCGCATCCACCTCGAACTGCGCAGCGCGGGCATCGTCGTCTCCGCGAAGCGCGTCATGCGGCTGATGACCCGCCATGGCATGGTGCCGGTGTTCAAGAGCGCGAAGCGCTACAGCTCCTACAAGGGAGAGATCGGCGGCGCGCCGGCCAATCTCGTCAACCGCGACTTCCACGCCGCGAATCCGAATGAGCTGTGGGTCACCGACATCACCGAGTTCTCGATCCCCGCGGGCAAGGTGTACCTGTCGCCGGTGATCGACTGCTACGACGGCATGCCGGTCGCGTGGACGATCGGCACCAGCCCCAACGCCGCGCTGGCCAATGGGATGCTCGAGGACGCGTGCGCCACGCTCAAACCCGGTCAGACGCCCGTCATCCACTCCGACCGGGGATGCCACTACCGGTGGCCCGAATGGATTCGCATCTGCACGGATCATGGATTGACGAGGTCGATGAGCGCGAGGGGCTGCAGCCCGGACAACGCCGCCGCCGAGGGGTTCTTCGGCCGGCTCAAGCAGGAGTTCTTCCACAAGAGGAGCTTCCAGGGCGTCACGATCGACGAGTTCATTGCGATGCTGGACGAGTACATGGTCTGGTACCGGGACAAGCGCATCAAACTCGAATACGGGATGAGCATCATGGACAAGCGCATCCAGCTCGGGCTCGTCGCCTGAACACATGTGATATCGTTCTGAACGACCATTCAGACAACGAAGTCCAACAAAACGTCACCACCCCC
>NZ_JEOG01000043.1:0-1558 GCF_006408715.1 Bifidobacterium sp. UTCIF-39
TGTATTGTCTCGGGGCATGGTTGACGGGTGTCTCGGGGCATGGTTGACGGGGTGTCCTGGGGCATGCTTTACTGCTGTCCTGGGGCATCGTTGTCGTTCGCCGGTGGCCTGCGGTATTGGTATTCGCGTGTGGTGTCGAGTCTTTGGTCGGCGAGGATCTCGCCGGTGGCGGTGTCGGTGACGGCGACGATGCCGTGGTCGATGGCCAGTTCCACCGTCCTGCCGGCGTTCTCCCTGCCGATGTTGACGATGATGCGGCGCAGCGGAGCGACGCCGCCCTGCTGGGTGACGCATCCGCGTCGGTCGGTCTTGTGCGTGCGGGCCGGGACGGTCACGTCCACGGGCTCGGGCTCCGTGCGTTCGGCGGCCGGGACGGGCCTGCGTCTCGGGGCCGTCACGCGTTCGGCCTCGCGGTGTTCCTCCTCGTCGCGTCTGGCCTGTTCGCGGGCGGCGATCTCGGGGTCGGGGCCGGCCTTGCCCTTGGCCTCGTACGCCTCCTTGGGGGTGCGGCGGCCCAGGGCCCGGTGGGGGCGTTCCTCGTTGTACTCGCGGCGGAACTCGTCGAGCTGGGCGTTGAGCTCGTCGAGACCGCGCGCGAGGTGCCGGGCGGCGAGCCATTGCTTGAGGGTGCGGTGCCAGCGTTCGATCTTGCCCTGGGTCTGGGGATGGTAGGGGCTGCCGTTCTTCTGGCGCACGCCCATCAGGGCGAGCAGCCGCTCGAACGACCCCGGTTCGGCCGAGTGCAGGCGGGTCGTGTACACGGTGCCGTTGTCGGTGAGCGTGGAGGCGGGGATCCCGTACCGGGAGCACGCCTGGCGGAACGACTCCTCGATGGTCTTCATGGTGACCGTCGCGTACGCGCGCGAGTACAGGAGGAACCTCGAGTGGTCGTCGAGCCAGGAGACGATCAGCGCGTCCGTGCCGTCCGCGAGAGGCCAGTGGGTGAAGTCCGACTGCCACGTCTCGTTGGGCAGCGCGGCCTCGAACCTCGCGTACGAGGACCTGGGCCGCTTCCTCGGCTCGGGGCGCACCAGGCCCGCCTGCTTGAGGATGCGGTGGATCGTGGAGTTCGCCGGAGGCCTGACGCCCTCGCGCTCCAGCCTGGCGGCGATGGACTCCGGCCCCGAGTCCAGACCGGCGGCGTCCAGCTCGCGCCGGAGCGCGACGATCCGCTCCCTGGTCTCCTTCCCGGTCCTGTTGGCGATACGGCGCGCGCGCCTGGAGCGGGGCAGGAGACCTTTCTCTCCCTCCTCGCCGTACCTGCGTCTCAGCTCGTTCGCCCACTGCCTGGTGACGCCGTGGCGCCGGGCGGCCTCGGCGACCGGCATGCCCGCGAGGATCGCGTTGACGATGGCTTTGTTGCGCAGGAACTCGCTACGGGCCGCGGGGCCATCATCATTGGAATGCGCTGGTGTCTGCTGCTGTGATTGTGTGTCCATACACCAATCAACCAGCACCGACCTGTAAACCATGCCCCGAGACATACGTCAACCATGCCCTAGGACACCCCGTCAACCATCCCCCGAGACATACGTCAACTATCCGCTCGAACTAGACA
>NZ_JEOG01000044.1:0-1456 GCF_006408715.1 Bifidobacterium sp. UTCIF-39
GGGGGTGCGGATGTTTTTTTGGATGGCTAGGAGGCCAGTCCAAGGTGTCTGCGGTATTGGACCGGGCTCATCCAGCCCAGTGATTTCTTGATGCGTGTCTCATTGTAATGGGTGAGGTAGGCGGCGAGGCGGGCATGGAAGTCGTCGTAGCTCACTCCCGTCCAGTCGCGTCCGTGCAGGAACTCGTTCTTGAGCCTGCCGAAGAACCCCTCGGCGGCCGCGTTGTCCGGCGAGCAGCCCTTCGCGCTCATGGAGCGGGTCAGGCCGTGCTCCTCGCAGATGCGGATCCATCCCGGCCACCGGTAGTGGCATCCGCGGTCCGAGTGGATGACGGGCCTGTCCCCGTCGCCGAGCGTGGCGACGGCGTCGAGCAGCATCCGGTCGGCCATCGCGGCGTCCGGCGACCGGGAGAGCGTCCAGGAGACGACCATCCCGTCGAAGCAGTCGATGACCGGGCTCAGCCAGCACTTGTACCCGTCCATCGTGAACTGGGTGACGTCCGTGACCCACAGGCGGTTCGGCGCCCCGGCGTGGAAGTCCCTGTCCACGAGGTTCGCGGGGGCGTCGCCGATCTCGCCCCTGTAGGAGCTCCACCGCCTCGCCCGTCTGAGATACACGGGCCTGAGCCCCTCCTCGCGCATGATCCGGCGCACGACCTTCTCCGACACGACGACCGGATCGTCCCCGTCCAGACGCAGGAGCCGGTGGATGACCCGGTAGCCCCACACGCGTCCGCCCCGCTCGAACAGGCGGGCGATGCGCTTCCTGAGCGCGGCGTACCGGTCGCCGGCCGCGATCGCGGAACGCCCGTAATAGTAGGTGCTGCGCCTGAGCCCCACGGCGTCCAGGGACGCCGAGAGACCGAACTCGCCCCTGAGCGCGTCAACGACCCGCGTCCTCTCCCGATTCGTCAGCGCGGACGGGTCGAGACGCGGGTCGTCGGCTTTTAAAACCCTGATCGTCTCCCGCATCACCGCGTTCTCCAGACGCAGCGCCTCCACCTGCCGGCGCAGCTCGTCCACATCCGCGCCCCGCGGCACCGCGCGTCCCGGCGCCTGCGCATCGCCATGTCCCGTGACCAATCCCGCACCGCCTTCCTCGCGATACCTGCGGGCCCACGCGTACACGCTCGTCTCGCTGCAGCCGGCCGCCCCGGCGGCGGCCCTCGCGTCGCCGGTCTCCATGAACACGCGCACGGCCCTCAACTTGGCATCAAGCGTATACGACGCCCCCTGACGGCCCGCGGGACCATGACGGGGATCCTCCCGGATCCATCGGGCCACCGTCTTGCGCGCCGGTGCCTCGTCGCCCAGCTCGTCCCTGACGAACCGCGCGACACGGGAACACGACACCCCGTCCTCGTAATACAGATCGACCGCCATGCGTCGCAACCCAACCGGATACATACGAACTCCAATCCGGACGCCGAAACGTCCAACTTTTCGTCCGCACCCCC
>NZ_JEOG01000045.1:0-1192 GCF_006408715.1 Bifidobacterium sp. UTCIF-39
CCCGGATTCAATTTGTAAGTGCAACACTCGTCTTTGGGTGGCTTGTCTTTGACATTACCTTGTCGAGCTCACGGTACCAAACCTCGTTGGGCGTTTCCCAGCCCAGGACCTTCAACGGGGTGTCGTTGATCTCCTGGACGATGGCCTGCAGGTCCTCGTCCGACAGGTCGTCGAAGCTGGTCCTCTTGGGCAGGTAGCGGCGGATGCGGCCGTTGCGGTTCTCGTTGGTGCCGCGCTGGTACGAGGAGTACGGGTCCGCGAAATAGGTGAGCATGCCCAATGCCTCGTCCACGAGCAGGTGGCAGGAGGATTCGGTGCCGTTGTCCCAGGTGCGGTCGATGCGCGCGGGCGCGGGGATGCGGCTGTAGATGTCGTATTCGGCGCGCGCGGTCGCCAGCGCGCTCTTGTCGGGGATGAACCGGGCGAACAGGCGGCGGCTCTTGCGTTCGACCTGCGTGTCGATGCACCGTTTCGAGGGGGCCGTGCCGATGACCGTGTCGGACTCGAAGTGGCCGAACTCATGCCGCGAGTCGACGCGTTTGGGCCGCTGCGCGATCGGCACGCGCATCGGGATCCTCGGCCCCTTCGACCTGCGGCCCTTGGCGCGCGTGCGGTGCCGTTTGCCTCGCGGCAGGTACTGCCTGAGGTCCAGCGTCTGCTGCGGTTTGGCGTAGATCCACTGGTAGAGGCACTCGTGGCTTACCCGCATGCGCGGGTCGTCCGGGAACTGGACCTTGAGCCGTCCCTCGATCCGTTCGGGCGTCCATCCCTTGCGCAACGCGTCCATCACCCATGCGAGCAGCGGCGAGTAGGACATGCGCAGGGGCTTGCGCGACCTGCGGGCGCGTGTCTCGGCCTTGCGCTGCGCGGTCATGGCCGAGTAGAACGGACGCGCCGTCCACGCGCCCGTCTTCAGGCGTTTCGGCCGGTACGGACGGTAGGAGTCGTTCTCGTTGGACGCGAACCACAGGCCGCGTTTGAGCTCGCGGCTGACGGTGGACTTGTCGCGGCCGGTCCTGCGGGCGATTTCGTTGACCCCGAGGCCGTCCCTGTTGCGCAGCTCGTCGATCCGGACGCGTTCCTCGGCCGACAGGTGGGAATACACTTTCTTCATGGGCGCAGCACCTTCCTGGGTTGAACTTGAACACTTCCAACCATAGAGCGGGTGTTGCGCTTCTATCTAGAACCCGGG
>NZ_JEOG01000046.1:0-538 GCF_006408715.1 Bifidobacterium sp. UTCIF-39
CCAGGCACAGCGGCCACATGGGCCTCATCCAACAGAGCCGAGGCAAAGTCGGCAGACGTCTTGGCCACGGTACCCTGCGGACCAAGCGGCTTGCCTAGCAGCGCGGTGATATCGGCGAACGCATAGAACGCGCCGGTCGGCGTCGGACAATACACGCCTTCGATATCGTTCAGTGCAGCCACAATCGCCTTGCGCCGCGCATCAAAGGCCTTGCGCATCTCATGCACTTCATCCAAGGGACCGGCCACAGCAGCCAGCGCGGCGCGCTGGGAGACATTGGCCACATTGGAGGTCATGTGCCCCTGCAGTTTGGTGGCGGCCTTCGCGATCTCCACCGGAGCGACCATCCAGCCGACGCGCCAGCCGGGCATGGCGTAGGTCTTGGCCACACCGTTGAGCACCAGCAGCTGATTGCGGCATTCGGGCACCACAGCACCGACATAGGTGGTATGCGCATCGTCATAGTTCAGGTGCTCATAGATCTCGTCGGAGATGATCCAGATGTGATGCTCGACCGCCCAACGGCCGATGGCCTTCA